>CAMWLB010000311.1 GCA_947174985.1 uncultured Lachnospiraceae bacterium
GCATATGACTGCTGCCGGAAGCACCTTACTTCTCGGGCATTTGATACACAACCGTCTTTTCAAACAGCATATCCGGTATGTTTAAACCACCGGTTGACTGATAGTAGGTCCCACACTCTTTATGTATTTCGTCCAGAATCTCAAGGCATCGCTCTTTGGTTTCATATTCGCCAAGCTTTTCAAGACAGCCGTCCGAAATGCAGATAGTGTGCCGCACTGCCGGCTCCTTAGCTCCTTTTCTGCGCACAGTATCATTTGAATAGCACAAGGCATTGTATGAACTGCCAAAACAATAAAGGCTTTCCCTGTCCTGACTGCGTATGTATACTTTACTCATTCTGCTTATTCTCTCTTTCCTCTTTCTTTTTGCGTCCATCCGGCGTGTAGTTTATGTATGCCGGTCGTCTCTTACCTGCTGTCATTGCAGAGGCACACGGCGGCTTTACCATGCTGTCATACTTTGATTCGCGCCCCAGTCTTTCAAGTCTGTCCACTTATAAATCCTCCTCCCATTTCTTACGGGTAAATTCTCCGGCCTTACGGTAACCGTCCGGCACAGGCCTTATTCTTATCTGTGCGGCATATTCTGCCGCCTGTTTCTGTCCGTAGGTGGTGCCTGCTGCCGCTGCTTCGTTTGCGTAATCATTTAGTCTCTGGCTGTTCTTTTTCTTTCTCATATGCCTTTTTTTCCTCCATTTCCCGCAATGCGGATTCTGCTTCTTCTATTTCCCGCAACGCGGCTTTTGCTTCTTTCATTTCCCGCAATGCGGATTCTGCTTCTTCCAACGACAGGAAAACTATGTAACAATCAAGATATGGCTTATTAGTAACAATGTTTTCGAGTTCGCAAATTACATCGTCATAGGGGTCAGACTTGAATAAAATTCTCCCATCAGGGATAATGGTAATATTTTCAATGTTGCGTATCTCTACTTCCCTATGTTCTAATTCTTCATCGATAGCAATACGATAAATGCGATCTCCTACCTTACAGGGCAGTTTTAAAAGTTTTCCTTGTTCCTCTAAATCCTCGTATTCTTTTAACCGCCCTCTCAAATTAGCCATTGCCCATAAATTCCGATAAAATACCGCAATCAGTCCAAGCATATCATCCGTACCATACTGCAAAGAATCCGCCATAAAATCGTCAAAATCGTCATTACAAGTAAATTCGTTTGGAATATCTGCATACTGTTCTAACAGTTTTATTGTCAGTTCCCTTGCGTCTATATCCGTTTCAAAATCTCTGTATCTTGCGTTTCCGTCTTTTCCGTAACAAGAATTGTGTGCCAACTCAATTACATTCATTTCTGATATTGCCTTGTTTGTTGTCAATCTGCTCATTTACTTCATTCCTCCACTTCTCCATTTTTCTTTAATTCTGCTTCTGCTTGCTCTCTTGTGAGAAAAACAGTTTTGCCAAATTCATGAAATGGTATGTGCCGCTTATCAAATTCTGTTGATGTAACCACAACACAGAAGCCGCAGGTAAGGAAATACGAAAAATCCCTGACTTCCGCCTCTGCAAAATTGCCGGATTGCATCCTGACATATACAATGTCTCCTAACTTGCAGGGCAGCTTTATGAGTTTTCCCTGCTCCTCCAAGTCCTCATACTCTCCAAGTTTCCTGCATATGCTGTAGTCAAAAGCACATTCGTTGCATTTAGCAAAGTCGCCAGTACCGTAACATCCAGCCGCTTCAAAACAATGCGGATAGTAATATTCCGTGCTGTCTTCACTTCTTTTTGTAAGCCTGCCCATGTTCTCAGCTCTCCTTTCCCGTATACGGTTCTGCCAGCGGTCTCCATGCTATGACCGGCATATCCACTACGCCTGATTGTTCAGAAAAAGAGACTGCTTCCCACCAGCCTTCCGGTATTATGTAAGAATCTCTTTTTTCGTCGTATTCCCAGTTATCCGCATTTTCCCAGCAGTAATCACTATCCTCCTCTGTCAGCGTCCCGTCCTCATAAAATGCACTTGCTGTCAGGTATATGGTTTTTCCTGTCTTGTAGTGCTTTCTGGTGTATGTTATCTCTACTGCCTGCTCTGGCTCCGGCATACGCTCGCTGCATGGTATCCACTTTGCTGCTTTTACCTGCTCCGGTGTCAGTCCTGTTGCCTCATATTCCCCGAGACGGTTAAAAACCTCCTGTAACGGGTCGCTGCAGTTGTTCCCCGTTTCTATGTCAGAGTTTGCATATACCATTTTTCTAGGTACGCACTGTCCGTTAAACTGTGTTATCAATCTTTCCATCTCAATCCTCCTTTATCAGCTCAGGGTTGTCGAAAATGTTGCCGATAACTTCCATCATCCTATAGTCTGGTACACCGTATGTATCAACGCATGGGAATAATTCATACCCATTCCATTCAAATACTACTCCTGTTATTTCCACTTTTGAAAATTCATCATCAAAATCGGGATGGCATAACACTTTTCTTACAACACTCTTGATAGATACCTTGAAATATCTTATCTCTCCGTCTGGAAGAACCAGTTTTACAATATCCCCATCAAAAATCCAAATGCCATGCATGCCGTTTAAGCCTGTGTACTGGCAGACGGTTTCTGGGTCAATCAGAAGTTCCGCTCCTAAATAAGGCGAATAGATATGGTTTCCATTGCTCAAATACCCATAAACCCATGCATCGTCAAAGTGTTCATTTTGCGGCAATGTGTGAATATGCTTGCCTCTGAATAAAATTTTTCTGTTCATATTGCTCCTCACTTTCACTCCACATTCATGTACATTAGACATGTCTGTTTCACCAGTTCATGACTAAGCGCCTCTTCAGGCGTTATCTTATGTTTTACGGCATACCTGTCAACGTAGTCCTTAAATCTGTCGTTATGTGGATAAACTGCTTTTGCCAGTACGTCATATATCTGGCGTATCTGTACAGGCAAAAAACCTGTGTCCTCATACTGCGCCAGACAACTTACCGGCTCCCCGTCACCAAGGTCACTTAATCGCCATATGAGATGCCCGCAGTCCTCACACTCATAAGGCTGCTTCAGCACCGCTATGCCATTCTCAGTTTTTTCTGTCAGTCTGTGCATATGTTTGTTCCTTTCTCTTTAAAATCAACTCATGCGCCTATTGTTATACTCATATTTAACGCCTTGAAAACCCTGTCCGCGCTCTCAAGATTCATATGCCGCTTACCACTTTCCCAGTATGTGACCGCCCTGTCCGTGACACCTGCCTTCTCCGCCAGCTCCTTTCTGGATATTCCCTGTCTTTCCCTCTCTTCTTTTAACATTTCATTCAGTTTTTTCTCTGTTCTTTTTCTCATGCGTCAGGCTCCTTTTTTACCAAAAGTTGGGATAAGTAATCCTGTATCGTAATCTGCCCGCAGAATTTCTCTTCCCGCATTCTGTTTTTTTTATACTCGTTGTATTTTTTCCTGTATTCATAGCTTTTCCCAAATACATTCCATGCGGCTTTTACCAGGTTTGGTTCGTATGGTCGTATTTTTTCAAGGTCATCAACAGCTTTGTGCGATATCGGGCAGCCACAGCATCCCGTCCTTGTCAGCCCATAAACTTCATAGGCATCCGAATATCTGATCCCAAACCTTTCTTTGTACCATGCCTTGTCTTTATCCGATACATAGTATAGCGGCCTGAATCTGTACTGCCCGCTGCCCGATTCGGTGAAACAGAGCGCCGTGTTGTCCTTTCTCGGTACCGACCGCATACCCCCCTCATCCCTCCGCTCGCCTGTAATAACCATCTCATATTCTTTCTGCACATTATGTGCCACCTGCTTTTTGCAGTAATCACAGCATTTTGCGCTAATCTGAAAATCAGGCGGGTTGTCAGCGATAAAGTCCCTCATGTATTTTGACGAATTTATCACAAGCTGAATGTCCGGCCTGGGTTCTCCTGCCGAATTACAAC
>CAMWLB010000312.1 GCA_947174985.1 uncultured Lachnospiraceae bacterium
GGATGACGGCCTTTTCGGATATTGATGTAATGCTACGTATTGAAAACAGGCATGGTACCATTGTGATCCATGGCGAGCTTGCCCTTTGCAAAGACAAAGTCAAGACGGGTCATGATACGCTGATTCGCGGAAAGCTCATCCGTATGCTCGGATACCTGGGCGGATAAATCTGCCAGTATTCTCTCGATTTCTTTTTGCTCCTCAATCGCAAGCTCCCGTAAATGGTTGTTCAATTCAACGACAGCGGCGGGCTCGATAAAAAAGGTGGAGCCGGTTGCCGACTGGTCATGTACCAGACCGGAGACTTGATTTTTAAATTCTGCTTTTATAGGAAGACAGTAGCGGTCGCCGCGCATGGTAATAACCGCATCTTGTAAATAGGTGCGGCAGGAACCGTTCAGCATGGAGCCGAGCTGGTTATGGATTTTTTCGCCGGTAAGCTGTATGCTGCGGCGGATACGCTTTAATTCAGGGCTTGCATCATCGGCAACCTCCTCCTCTGAGAGAAGGCAGCGGCGGATTTCACCGGATATAGATGACAACGGCGTCAGATCTTCAAAGAACTGGCTCAGGGAGTCCTGAACGGATTCGTCCCTTTCGTTTCTGCCGTAAGTCTTGATGCGGGAAACATTTTCCAAAAAGCCCGCAATTTTCAGAAGCTCGGGAATGGAGAGGGAGCTTCCGACCTCAAGGGATTTTAGGGAAAAGCCCAAATCCTTGTTGCCGCCGAAGGAAGTGCTTCCATATCGAAACAGGCGGGATAAGGCGTCGGCAGTTTCCGTCTGAGCCGTCCGGATTTCGGACAAATCGGTTTCGGGAAGAAGAGATTCGCACATCTTTCTTCCGGGGTCAGAGTCTGCCTTTTGTACTAATTGGGCAATAATTTTATGATATTCTAATGTCTGTAATACTTTCTTGTTCATGAAGATTCCTTTATAATTTCCTTAATCAATCCCATGATAGTGCTGATCGAGTCAAGCTGCGGACTCTGTTTCATGGCATTGATATAGGACTGTCGGGAGCAGTAAAGCTCCTGTACCTTTTCTACCAATAATTTTTCGGACAAATCGTCTTCGTCAATGACGATGGAGAAGCCCTGCGCTTCAAAGGAGCGTGCGTTTAAAAGCTGATCGCCCCTGCTTTTTGCCGAAGGAAGGGGAATCAGTATATTGGGCTTATTTAATGCAAGAAGCTCGCAGATGGCATTGGCGCCCGCACGGGAAATTACCAAATCTGCCATTGCAAAAATATCTTTCAGCTCCGATTTCAGATATTCAAACTGTTTGTAGCCTTTTTCATTTAAAAGAAGATTGTCTACCTTGTCTTTTCCGCACAGGTGGACTACCTGAAAATCCTCCAAAAGCATGGGAAGCGCCGCACGTACAGCCTGATTGACACTTGCTGCGCCCTGACTGCCGCCGATTACCATAATAACAGGCTTGTTTGCGGTAAAGCCGCACATGTCAAGTCCGGCAAGCTTGTTGCCGGAGGAAAGTTCCTCCCTGATGGGAGAACCTGTGAGAACTGCTTTTTCTTTGGGAAGCATCTGCAGCGTTTCAGGGAAATTGCAGCAGATTTTATCAGCAACCGGAATACAGAGCTTATTGGCAAGACCCGGCGTCATGTCGGACTCATGTATAATGCAGGGAATTTTCAGTGAAGCGGCGGCGCGCACCACTGGCACGCTCACAAAGCCGCCCTTGGAAAATACCACGTCCGGTTTGAGCTGCTTTAAATATTTTCTGGCTTCGGAGTAGCCCTTTACGACACGGAAGGGATCCGTGAAGTTCTTGGGGTCAAGATAACGGCGGAACTTGCCGGTTGAGATGCCCTGATAAGGGATATCAAAGTCGGCAATCAGCCGCTTTTCAATGCCATCGTAGGAGCCCATGTAATAAATGTCAAAGCCCGCGCTTTTTAAATGCGGTAAAAGGGCGATATTCGGTGTTACGTGACCGGCGGTTCCTCCGCCTGTTAAAATTATCTTCTTCAAAGCAATGCCTCCCGCAATCGATAGATAGTTACTGCAAAGACTCCAGTGCTCTTGCAAGCTGGTCCGGACAGGAAGTGGACTTAAATCCGCATTTGATGCCTTTCAGCTTTGAGATAGCATCGTCCACCTTCATGCCCTGCACAAGGCTGCAGATACCCTTTAAATTGCCGTTACAGCCGCCCGTAAACTGGACGGACTCAATGATGCCGTCGGACACCTCTATGTCGATTGCCGTTGAACAAGTTCCCTGTGTCTGATATTTCATAATAATCCTCCATTCTGTCATATGAAAACGTATTTGTCTAAAAAAGGATTATAGCAGAAAAGTGTCCGTTATTCCAGTGATTCACAGATATTTTTTGTTGTATTTTTCATTCTTATGCGTGCGGTGAGCCTAAGTGCCTGCTTTCATGTTTTCGAATGCGATTAAGCAACTGAGCAGTTTCAGCTTTAGCCTGCACTGTGGTTTTTGAAAAATGTTGAACATCCAAATCTTCAGAATTTACTGATTCTTTTATAATCTCCGGATATTTTTCGTAAACCTTTCGAGCGGTTATAACACCATATTTCCTGATTATGCTATCATCACTAGTAATCATAGCTGTAATGTCGGAAGTGGTAAGTGTATTTATATGAATCAAGGATAATAACCCTTTTTCATGTGAGTCACCAAGAATTTTATTGTTGACCGAATATGCATATGCCTCTTGTATGCGTGAAGCAGATAACCTTGAGATGATCGACATAGATAGTGTTCTGATTTTAGCGTTAGAATGTTCAAAAAAACCAAATACCCGCATAAAGTCGTCCATATACTTATCAGTTCCATAGAAAGCTACCATTTCAGAAGAATAATAACAAATAATAGGGTCGTCATCATTCATTTGAGATACTACTTCTCCTAATAAATCTTTAGCAGTCTTTCCTAATTCAGATATTATCCAAAGAGCTAGTGCTCTTATATCTTTATCCTCATAACTTAACAAATCACGTAAAGTTTCTTTTGAAAGCCCATAAAAGTACTCTTGAAGCAATTGATAGCCCCCGTGTTCTTTACGAAATTTCTCCTTATCTTTCTTCACGAGCTCAATAAGCCTCAAACCATTTGTTTCGTCCATAATATGCACTTTTTTAGAAAAAAATTTTTCTTATTCGTTTACTACCCGCTTAATTTACATTATATCACACAAACCGACAAAGCCAAGCCGAAATCCGTCGATGACTTTTCCCCCCTGCCGTATTGTCCCGAAAAAACAAATTCACTATAATAGAATTAATGAATCAGGCGGAATTCATGCTTGAAAGGAGGTATTTATGTTTGCTGTTTTTGAGGAAGAGAAGCTGATAACCATTTTTATGTTTGCGTTTTTATTGTTGAGTATCCTGAGCAGAATGGCAATAGGGGTACGATACCAGAATATGATCAGGCAGACGGAAAACATGTCTACAACCAGCCATAAAGCATTAAAGCAATGTAAACTGAAATTTGCGAACTGCTACCAGCTGAACGGTGGCGTTTCCAATATTCCTATTTTTGTGGACAAGTTTCTCAATAAGCTGAAATTTGGCCCCTTTATGGTGCAGACAGTCTATCATATGTCGGGACAGTTTATGCTTTTGTCGGTGTTTTGCTCCGGTCTGGGCGTATGTCTTTGTATTATGTCAGGACATAGTATTGGCGACATTTTTCCTTTTTACATAGTCAGTTTTTTAGGTCTGTACCTTTATTTTTCCGTATCGGCAATTGTGGACATTAAGGGGAGAAGAAGGATTTTAAAGACAAATCTGGTGGATTATCTGGAAAACCATATGGCAAGCCGCTTGCGGGCAGGGCTTCCTCTGGAGGTGAAGGAAGGTGCAAAAGCGGCCGGAAAAGAACCGAAGACGGGTATTGAACTGATGCCCGTGCA
>CAMWLB010000313.1 GCA_947174985.1 uncultured Lachnospiraceae bacterium
TTGGTGGGGTGAGGCACCAAGGATTGTGAGTACATTTATGGAAAGCTATTCTTTTGAAGGCAAAACTGTGATCCCATTCTGCACCTCATCCAGCAGCGGATTAGGTTCCAGCGGAAAGAATCTGGAGAAACTGACTGACGGTGCCCAGTGGCTGGACGGCAGGAGATTTGGCGGCGGAGCTTCCGAAGCGGATGTTCAGGCCTGGATTGAGGGACTGGATCTATGAATACGAAAATGAGATGGAAGATTGCCGTAGACATCCTGATGTCTGTCATGCTTCTGCTCCTTATGGCCTATCAGGTAGTGGGGGAGTATCTGCATGAGATATGCGGGACGGCAATGCTTGTGCTGTTCCTGATGCACCATATTCTGAATGTCCGATGGTATAAGTGCCTGCTGAAAGGAAAATATATGCCGCAAAGGATTATTGGCACTGTGCTGAATGCGGCGCTTCTGGCAGTAATGTTTTCCCTTGCATACAGCGGGGTGGTATTGTCGCGGCATGTATTTGATTTCCTGCCGATCACAAGCGGGATGGCACTGGCCAGGGTGATGCATCTGTCCGCCTCCTATTGGGGCTTTGTCCTGATGAGTCTGCACATAGGACTCCATTGGGGCATGGTAGTAGGGATGTTCCATAAACTCGCAGGAGGGAAAAGGAGACCGGTTCTTGCATGGATCGCACGTTTCTTAGCCGTGACAATTGCTGTATATGGGGCAGTCTGTTTCCGGCACGCAGATATCTTTTCTTATATGTTTGTAAAAGCGGAGTTTGTATTCTTTGATTATGAGAAAAATGCCGCACTGGTATTTGCAGAGCATATGGCGATGATGGGAACATGGATTTTTACAGGTTATTATGTGCAGAAAGGAATTGGGAGACTGACGGCAAGGAGCAGGAAGAAGGAAAAGGACAGGATTGCATAGTTGAAATAAAAGGTGAAATAAGGAGGCGTTTCTTTAATGAATAAAAAACTGGTGGCATATTTCAGTGCAAGTGGAGTGACAGGAAAAGTAGCGAAAGATCTAGCCGAAGCAGCTGGGGCAGATTTGCATGAGATTAAACCTGTAGAGCCATATTCGAAGGAAGATCTGAACTGGAATAACAGGGAATCCCGTAGCTCTCTGGAAATGAACAGCAAGGTGAGCAGGCCGCCCCTTGCAAATAAGGATGCGGGAATTGAGAAATATGATGTAATCTTTCTTGGCTTTCCAATCTGGTGGTATACGGCACCGAGGATCATCAACACGTTTCTGGAAAGCTATGATTTTTCAGGAAGGCAGATCATCCTGTTTGCCACATCAGGAGGCAGCGGGTTTGGAAAGACGAAAGATGATCTGAAAGTGAGTATATCAAAGCAGGCAACTCTTATGGAGGGCGGGCTTTTGAATGGAAAACAGACGAAGGAATCGCTTAAATCATGGGTTGAACGTTTATAAAAACAGAAATGGAGGATAACAGACATGAGTGAAAAAATAGTACAGACCGCAGGACGGGAGAGTCTTGGACAATTTGCACCGATGTTTGCACATCTGAATGATGATGTGCTGTTTGGGGAGGTATGGAACGAAGATGTCCTTTCCGTAAAGACAAAGTGTATCATTACGGTGGTGTCGCTGATGGCATCCGGCATCACAGATTCTTCCCTGACCTACCATTTGCAGAATGCGAAGAACCATGGGGTGACAAGGGAGGAAATTGCTGCAATCATTACCCATGCTACCATGTATGTAGGCTGGCCGAAAGGCTGGGCTGTTTTCCGTCTGGCAAAGGAAGTATGGAACGAGGAGATTGCGGAAACGTCGGAAAAGGACAGATACCAGAACACCATCTTTTTCCCGATTGGGAAACCCAACGATGGGTTCGCGCAGTATTTCATAGGGCAGAGTTACCTTGCGCCGGTATCTACGGAGCAGGTTCCGGTCTTTAACGTGACCTTTGAGCCGGGCTGCCGGAACAACTGGCACATCCATCATGCAAAGAGCGGCGGCGGACAGATGCTGATCTGTGTAGGCGGCAGAGGATATTATCAGGAATGGGGCAAAGAAGCAGTGGAGATGACACCGGGCAGCGTGGTTAATATTCCTGCGGAAGTAAAGCACTGGCATGGAGCTGCGCCGGATTCATGGTTCTCTCATCTTGCAGTGGAAGTTCCCGGAGAGGAGAGCAGCAATGAGTGGTGCGAACCTGTTTCGGAGGAAGAGTATGGGAAACTGAAATAACCGGTATTTGCCATCAGTTTCAGAACGGAGATTAAAATGAGAAGAAAGATTTTGGCGCTGCTCATGGCAGCAGGAATGATGGTACTTGGTATAGCGGGCTGCGGACAGACTGGAGAAAACCAGAATGCGGGAAATCAGGAACAGACCGAAGGACAAACAGAAGAAATGGAAACTAAGGAGCCCGGTACTCAGGAGAGCGGGCAGTCTGCATCGTCACAGGAGAATGCAGATGTGCAGGGGTCCCACAGTGCAGAAAGCACTGCTCCGGAAAATACGGGGGCACCGGTGGTTTATATGACCACAGACATCAGTTCAGACGGGTTAATGGCTATCTATGAAGCATTGGGAGCATCACCGGAAGGCAGCATTGCAGTAAAGCTGAGTACAGGAGAACCCGGAAGCAATTATCTGCGGACTGACCTGATCGGGGAACTGGTGCAGTCCCTGGATGCAAGTATAGTTGAGTGCAATACGGCTTACGGAGGTTCCAGATCCAGTACAGCCATGCACTATCAGGTTGCGGAGGATCATGGCTATACAGCCATTGCCACAGTAGATATTATGGACGAGAACGGCTCCATGACACTACCGGTTACAGGGGGAAGCAACCTGACGGAGAATTATGTAGGGGCGAATTTTGCCAATTATGACTATTTTGTTGTGCTGTCCCATTTCAAAGGTCACGCCATGGCGGGATATGGCGGAGCAATAAAAAACATATCCATAGGGATCGCATCATCAGAGGGTAAGGAGCATATTCATACCGGAGGACAGGGAGGAAGCATGTGGAGCGCAGACCAGGATGCGTTTCTTGAGTCTATGGCAGAAGCAGGGAAGTCGGTAGTGGATTACCTGGATGGGAACATCCTTTATATCAATGTGATGAACCGCTTGTCCGTGGACTGTGACTGTGACGGGAATCCTTCTGAGCCGGATATGCATGATATTGGAATCCTGGCATCTTTTGACCCGGTGGCAGTGGATCAGGCATGTATCGACCTGGTGTACGGGGCGGAGGATGGAAGTTCTCTGGTAAAGAGGATTGAATCCCGGAATGGACTGCACACATTGGAACATGCGCAGGACATTGGACTCGGAAGCAGGGAATACCAGTTAGTGTCCATTGACGAGTAGATATTTTGTGATGCAAAAAAGAAGTGAGGTGATTCCCAATGGATATTATAAGGCGGGAATTTGTCTATGTGTGGTATTATTTCACCATCCAGTTGCAACAGATATTCAAATATTGGGTGCTGGGCATGGTGCTTGGCTCTGCCATTTCTGTATTTGGAAAAAATAAGATACATTCTGCATTTTCCGCCCTTGGGGATAAAAAGCTGGGTGTGCTGGGGCTGATCCCTGCAAGTCTGCTTGGAATTGCCTCACCGCTGTGTATGTACGGAACGATTCCTATTGCGGCATCCTTTTCGCAGAAAGGGATGAAAGACGATATGCTTGCCGCTTTTATGATGAGTTCTATTCTCTTAAATCCCCAGCTGCTGATCTATAGTGCGGCGCTTGGAAGTACGGCAATGGCAATACGGTTTATTTCCTGTTTTTTATGTGGGATTGGGGCAGGGCTGTGCGTCCGGTACTTTTACAGGGGAAAAAGCTATTTTGATTTTAAAGGTTTTGAGGCATCTGCAGGCAGGGATATAG
>CAMWLB010000314.1 GCA_947174985.1 uncultured Lachnospiraceae bacterium
GATTCCCCTTAAATCTCGTGTATCTTCTCATCAAAAAATATGAAGGGGACATCGACGGGATGGTAAGCGTTTCTTCTTCTATTTGGAGCAATTAAATGGGCCTTTTAAGCGCCGGCAGAAAAGGGATTTCCCATGGAGACATGATTGATTTGACGCATAAAAATATAAACGGCTTTGATGCCAGTGAATTTTACGTTCTGCTCTTTGCAGGACTGAAAAAACGCGGTTTTTAAGAAAGGCAGGTTACGAAATACATGGTTATTCAGGAAATTTCCCTCAATATAATTCTGGGCATACTCATCCTGCTGCCCCCCGTCCTTATCTTATTGGATATTATCAATTTGTGCAGGCGTAAGCAGAAGCTTGTTTTAGAAGCGATTTCCTTTTCCCTCGGATTGGTTTATATGCTTCTTGGGTGGTGGCTGTGGGATTTGCCGGATTTCACCACACCGTTAAATCTATACGACTCTCCCAGTGTACATGAGCCTTTCAACGGTACGCATATGCCCACGCTGCTTGTCATCGCGGTTCTGGGATTTATTTCCTATGCCGTACTGCGTTTTGCGAAAAAACTTCCGCCCTTGGCAAAAGCATTCTGTATCGGCGGCGTATACGCAGGCTGTGCTGTCTGTATCGCTTTTATGGTACAGCTTCTCAGCGGTGCCAGACCTGAAGGTATATCTCCCTCACGTTATCTGCAGGGAAACTGGTTCTTTATCACCTGCCTCTGCATTGTGCCTGCCCTGTTTTTGCTGCATGTGATTTTGCTGTTTATCGGCCTGATAAAGCAGACTGCCTCCGCCCAGAAGCAAGTTACCTACGAAAACCGTTTTCTCTCTTCGGTCAATACTTTTCTTTTGCGGGGCGCTAATTTATACTGGGTAGCTCTTGTGCTGTTGATTCCGCTTCTTACTGTGGTTATCCTGATACTCTGCCTTTTCGGGCAGCAGCCGGACAGCGTGATTTTAGCCTTCACCCAGACCAGCGACTGGCTTTTGTCCGGTGAAATCGCGCCGCCTCCCGTGGCATACGATACGCACTATCTCTGTACGGTTTCGCTGCGGGGTCACAAAAAACTTGTCCGGCCGCTGCGATACGGCATCCGGCGCGGGGAAAAAATCGTCGTCAACAGACAGCTTTGTATCGCCAACGCTTTCGAACAGTTTTTAGAAGAAAAAACGCCCCGTTTTCATCGTGCTGTCAGAAATTTTTACGACACCTATGGCTATCCCATTTCGCGCTTTATCAAAAAGCCCTTGAGCGCTGATATCGTGTATCTGCTGATGAAGCCTCTGGAATGGATTTTCCTGTTCGTCCTGTACCTCTTTGATGAAAGACCGGAGAGCCGGATTCAAAGCCAGTACCTGCCAACGGGCTGGAGAGATAAAATTTTATAAAAAGGAGATTTTTTATGATACGTTTTCTTTTGGTTTCATCCTTTGTTGTGTTGTTCCTGATTTTGTCCATCCCCATTATGATTGTGGAATGGATTATCGGAAAATTCAATATGGACGTCAAAAGCCGCAGCTCCCTCGCCATCGTCAACTGGGCGTTCCGCTGCGTTATACGCATCGCCGGCGTCAAGGTAATTGCCCTGGGTGAAGAAAATCTGCCAAAGGACAGTGCCGTCCTCTATGTAGGCAATCACCGCAGCTTTTTTGACATCGTGCTCACCTATGTGCGCGTTCCCCGCCCCACAGGCTACGTTGCCAAAAAGGAGATGGAGAAGGTACCTCTTCTTTCCGTCTGGATGAAAAATCTTCACTGCCTCTTCCTTGACCGCGACAATATCAAAGAGGGCATGAAAACCATTCTTACAGCCATCGACAAGGCAAAGAATGGCATCTCCATCTGTATCTTTCCGGAGGGTACCCGCAACAAAACATCCGACACCTTTCTTCCCTTTCACGAGGGCAGCTTTAAGATTGCAGAGAAAGCAGGGGTTCCTATTATCCCCATGACAATCGTAAACTCCGGCGCTGTTTTTGAGGACCAGTTCCCCAAAATCAAAAAGCGCACCGTCGTGATTGAATACGGTGCGCCTGTGTACATAAATGAACTTCCCAAAGAAGAAAAGAAGTTTATCGGCTCTAAAGTCAAAGGCATTATCGAAGAAACTTATTTTAGAAACAAAGCTGCTTATTTTCCCGATACGCAGGAATAGAAAACAGCCTACATCTGCTTCAAGGCTTCTACGACACTGGCAAAGCCCATGCCGTGAGAGGCCTTTACCAGTATGGTATCCCCGGCGGAAATCAGCTCCGGCAGACTTTCCAGCAATTCTTCCCGGTTTTCAAAATACCGGACATCCTGCATGCCGTCATATCTGACCAGCACGGCGTCATACATAAGGCGCGCGCTTTCTCCCACGCAGAAGACAGCGTCAATATCTTTCTCCACGGCGTAAACGCCTACCTCCTCATGCATTTTATCGGAATTGTTTCCCAATTCAAACATATCTCCCAAAATGGCAACCTTTCTGCCCAATGCACCGGACAAAAGGTCGAGAGCCGCCTTCATGGACACCGGATTGGCATTGTAACAGTCGTCAATTATGGTTTTGTCTGCAAGTTTCACAATATGGCTTCTGCCGCCTACCGGCTCCACACTTTTGATTCCCTTTTGTATCTCCTGTGCACTCAGTCCTAAAAGCCGGCCGACCATTGCCGCCGCCATAGCGTTAATCACCATGTGCTGCCCGGGAAGGGGAATTTCTACCGGATAAACTTCCTCCGTTTTACCGTTTTCTGCCAGCAGGCTGCCCCCAATATGCATCACGGCGCGGCTTCCCGACAGCCCCAGATTCTCTATATCGGTTGCAAACACTTCAAAGCCTTCCGTTTCCGAAACGCCAAAATGATGCACCGCCTTATTGTTTACCGTCCGAATCATGGACAGCATATCGTCGTCGCCATTCAGGCAGACCTCGCCGTCCTCCTTCATATAGTGGAATATCTCTGTCTTTGCTTTTAAAATGCCCGCCCTGTCATGCAGCGTCTCCAAATGGCACTGACCAATATTGGTGATAACACAGATGTCCGGCATCGCCATCTCGCCCAGCCTGCTCATCTCGCCAAAATCACTGATGCCCATCTCCACCACAGCAGCCTCATGTTCCCTGCGGATGCGCAGAAGGGTCAGCGGCAGACCGACGCCGTTGTTAAAATTGCCCTCCGTCTTCAGCACATGATACTTTGCAGAAAGCACACCTGCGATAAATTCCTTTGTGCTGGTTTTGCCCACGCTTCCCGTAATGCCCACTACAGGGATGGATAGCTGTCTTCTGTAAAAAGCGGCAATTCCCCGCAATGCAGTAAAGGTATCTTCCACCAGAATATAAAAACCCCATGCGTTTGCCGCAACACCGTGCTCTTCCTCCACCTGCTCAGGCGTTTTCTCCGTTACCACACAGAGCGCGCCCTTTTCAAACACCTGCCCGATAAATTTATGCCCGTCTACCTTCTCGCCCCGCGACGCAAAGAAAAGACCACCCTCCGCGATTCTGCGGGAGTCAATCTCCGCACAGGTAATCTCCTTCCCTGAGCTTCCCTCGTCCGCAGCCGCGCCACGCAACAGCCTGCCCCCACAAGCCGCCGCCATATTCTCAAGCGTCATATTCCGCATAGTCGTCTCCATATCCATCTTCTCCTTTATCTCTTCTTATTGTCAGCCATTTATAAAACCGCTTTTCAACTCATCCTCATGCCTTTGCAGAGCCGCTTTTCAACTCATCTTCCAGCCCTTTGCGAAACCGCCTTCCAAACTCTTCTGCCCTTTGCGAAACCACCATTCCAGCTCACTTCAGCCTCTTGCGAAGCCATCTTTCAACCTCACTTCAGCCCTTTGTGAGGCCGCCGTT
>CAMWLB010000315.1 GCA_947174985.1 uncultured Lachnospiraceae bacterium
GCTCTATGTGGCGAGGACCCGTGCGAAGGAGAAGCTGATTATGACGGGCGTGGTGGAGGAGCCGCAGACGCACGTGGAAGAGGAGAGGGAAAATGGCGGGGAGATGACGTATACCCGTCTGACTGGCGCGTCCTGCTTTTTGGATTATTTGCTGCCGGTATTTCCACAGGTCACAGTGACATTGCTGGAGGAACTTGCGCTTTCAGAGTTGAAGGAGGGCGTATCGGAGGCGGGCAGGCAGTTTAAACTGACGGATGCATCGCAGCCTGTGAATGAAGAGGCGCTTGCTCTTTTGTCGGAGCGTTTTGCCTACGAGTATCCACACAAGAGTCTGGAAAACCTGTACACCAAGACCACTGTTTCAGAGCTGAAAAAGGCGGCGATGGAGGGCGGTCAGGAGGAGCCTGCGAAGGAGTTGTTTCCACAGGAGGAGATAAAGCCTTATGTGCCAAGTTTTATGCGGGAAAAGGAGGAGATTTCCGGTACGACCCGGGGAAGCGCCGTCCACAGGGTGATGGAACTTTTGGACTTTACCAAAGAGTATGAGGACAGGAAATCGATTGCAGAGATGATGGACGCTTTTACGGCAAGCGGGCGTCTTTCGGAAGAATACAGGGGTGCGGTAAGAGAGGACAAGATTTTACATTTTTTAAAGACGCCTCTTGCGGAGAGGATGCGCACTGCCGCGGCGGCAGGCAGGCTGTACCGGGAGCAGCCCTTTGTGTACGGCATATCAGCGGCAAGGCTGAAGGACAAAAGCCGTCCCGATGGGGAAAATGCCTTTCCGGCGGAAGAAACAGTGCTGATTCAGGGGATTGTGGATGCTTTCTTTGAAGAGGAGGACGGACTGGTGCTTTTGGACTATAAAACCGACGTCATAAAGGCGCCGGAAGAACTGGTGAAGCGATACAAAGTGCAGCTTGATTATTATGAAGAAGCATTGGAAAGCCTTACGGGAAAAAAGGTGAAGGAGAGGGTGCTGTATTCCTTTTATCTGGGGTGCGTGGTGCCTGCCTGAAAATACCAAAAGCAGTTCTGATTTTTCAGGACTGCTTTTAGCAACAGTTTAGCTTTGTTTCTCAATAGAGCATAAGTGTTCTGCTTACTATGAAGTTAATCGGAAACAGCAATCGCCTGCAGCCGTTTCAGCATCTTGCTGACTGCGGGAATTTTTAAAATGAGAATGGTGATGACGCCTTCTATCAGGATGTAGCTGTAGTTGTAAATGACAGGATACAGCGCTGCTAAGCTCTGCGGGAAATTTTCCGGCATGTAATCCATCCAGTAGAGGTAGCCGCCGATTGTGTGGAAAAGACCGCGCACCATGATGGCTAAAAAGTAGGCGGGAATCAATTTGTCTTTTTTATAAAAAAAGCCGGTGATGCCAAGCGCGGTGAAGGCAAAAAAGTAGTCGCAGCAGATTTGCATGGGACTGAGCATGTAGGAGCTGCCGGTTTGGATAAACTGTAAAATGCTGTATGCAACGGCGGAAAGCAGGCCAGCCTTAATGCCATAAAAATAGCCGATGATGCAGATGCAGAGCATGGAAAATGCAGTTACAGAGCCGCCATAAGGCAGTTCAAATTTGACATAAGACAGTACGAAGCCCATGGCAATGGCAACGCCGCACACGGCGAGTCTTTTGGCGGAAAGTTTTGTATTTTTCTGCTTTTTGTCCACGATGATGGCGGACAGAACGATGGCTAAGAGAAGAACGGCAATCAGGGCATAGTAGCCAAGGCGTCCTAAGGCAAAAGAGCCGTCCTCCTGTGATAAAATTAAATTAGACATAAAAAAACCTCCTTGTTGTTTCGCAAAGAGGGACACAATGAAGATTTACAAATACGATTATGTTAGAATTTACATATGAACCACGCGCAGATGGCGGCATTACCCGTCATGCTGCGAGATGGTGAAATCCAAAATCATATCTATAAACATGCTTCCTTACGCCGGTATTGTCCGGGTCAAGTGATGAGGGTTAGAATCCAAAGATTCAATCTCAGCTATGTGCTCCCCTAGCAAGTATAATTTGCAGTTCGTTACCACTATAAGTATATTTTTTTTATTTGTCAAGCAAAAATTGTACGCTGTCAGGGAAACATAGATTACACCTGAAACTGCTGTATCGTCTCCTGCAGAGAAGAAATACTGTTCATTACATCCTGCGTCTCTTCCGAAACAGTTTCACTTGCATAAGTAATCTCCTGCAGGTTCCCGTTTACGGACTGCACAGCCAGGTCCAGCTCCTTCTGTGACAGGTTAATGGTTCCCAGAATCTCATTGATATTTGCAATGGAGCTCCTCAGTTCCTTTGTGTTTACACTCAACATGCTGCTGACCTGCGCATAATAAGCGGCATCCTCCTTGTAATTGTCCGCAAGCGTCTCCAGCTTGTCGTAATCCTTAAGTACAATTTCATCAAGGAATGTGATGATATGGTTACTCGCTTCTGAAAGTGCCCCCACGCTATTTAAAACTTTTTCTGTCAACGCATTTACCTTGTCTATCTCACTGCCCGTGGTCTCACTCAGCTTCTTGATTTCTTCTGCAACCACAGCAAAGCCTCTTCCGGCTTCGCCTGCCCGTGCCGCTTCAATGGACGCATTTAACGAAAGTAAATTCGTTTGCGTCGCGATTTCACCAATGGCTTGTGACACTTCGACAATCTGACTGATTACTTTGGTTTCTTCTATAGCTGTCCTCAGCTTTTCCCTGCTGTCCACAGTCACCTTAATGGCATTTTCTTTATCTTCCAGCACCTCCGGAACCATCTGCTCTACCCGCTCAATGATTTCCCCTGCACGGCCTGTAATGGTCTGTGCACTTTCAGCCAATTCATCAATCGCAGCCGTTACATCCTTACAGGTGCTGTCGATATCTCCGATGCTCTGCGTCTGCCCTGCCACGCTTGCCCCCGTCTCCTCCATGATTGCGCTGATTTCCATTATATTTCCGTTCATTTTGGAAACATGGGCGTTGGTCCCGGATGCCTTGTCCCGGATGCGCAGCGTTTCCTGCTGCGTCCTGCGGATGGTGGAAATCACCCTGTTTTCCAATTCCTCTTTTAAATAGCTGATTTCCTTTACCTCTGATTTCTCTGTCCTGCAGTGCTGGCTCCCGATTACCTTTTCCTTTACGAATTTCTTCAGTTCACTGAGAGGCCTTAACATGACGGAAACAACAACATTCAACACAATGACCGACAGCACGAGCAGGATGATATCTGCTATCAACGGGAACACCAGGTTCCTGCCGACTTTGTTGCTTATAACGGATGTGTTCTGGGTAATGCCCATTTTCCAGCCGGTGGCTTCCACCGTGCTCACTATGCAGTATTTCTTTACACCGTCATAATCCGTAAATGCGGATATGCCGCTGCCTGCCACGTCGATTTGCAGCACGTCCGTCAGGATGGTGTTTCCTTCTTCTTTTGGTAAATATGCTTCGTTTTCATGCGTGATGACACTGTCATCCCCTGCCAGCAGGAAGGTCTGCGTGCTCTCGTCCGTGCTCACGTTCTTTACGATTTCAATCAGGTTGTCTATGGTGATGTCCGCAAGGACCATGGCCTGCTCGCCGTCGATTTTACAGGGCACGGCGATGGACACTATCATCTGCCCCGTCGCGAAGTCCGTGTAGGGGGCCGTGTATATCAGGCCTCCCTTCGCAAGGGCATCCTGCCACCAGCCGCGGGTCGTGGGGTCCAGGTCAAGGCTGGAATGGTCTGCCGGGAGGACGCCGCCGTTATAGCCGAAGCAGCAGTAGTACATGAGGGCTGCGTCATTGCCTGCCAGATTGGCTTCCAGGAAGTCCATGATCGCATCCGGATCCTTGTCCATGCCTTCTAG
>CAMWLB010000316.1 GCA_947174985.1 uncultured Lachnospiraceae bacterium
GCCCCATACGCCCCGAGGCGAAGGAGGCGGTTCTGGCATGTCCCAGCGCCGGCGTACAGCCCATTATGATTACGGGGGATAGAATTGATACGGCATGTGCCATCGCAAAGGAACTTTCCATTGCGGAAAATATTTCAGAATGTATGACGGGAGAAGTCCTCAATGCCATGCAGGGAGAACGACTGTCTGAAGCGCTGCAGAAGACGAGGGTTTTCGCACAGGTCTCCCCTGAGCACAAAACCAAGATTGTCAATTCCTTAAAGGCGGGCGGTCATATCGTCGCCATGACGGGCGACGGTGTCAACGATGCGCCCTCCTTAAAATCCGCCGATGTGGGAATCGCCATGGGAATGGCAGGCACGGACGTTGCCAAAAACGCTGCTGACATTATTTTGACGGACGACAATTTTTCCACCATTGTCAAGGCAATTGAACAGGGGCGCAGCATCTACGCCAACATCAAGAAGGCAGTGCTTTTTCTGCTCTCCTCCAATTTTGGGGAAATTATCACCATGCTGGCGGCAATTCTCTTGGGACTCTGCTCGCCGTTAAAACCAAGTCATATTTTATGGATTAACCTGATAACGGATTCCCTGCCGGCGCTGGCGCTTGGCATAGACGTCAGCGATACTTCTCATTTTATGAAAAAGCCGCCCCGTTCCAAAGAGGAGCACTTGTTTGCTGAGGGCGGGCTGTCCTGCACGCTGCTCTACGGCTTTCTGATTGCGGGTGTCAGCATGGCAGCATTTTTACAGCTCCCCGTGCAGATTCTCCTGCGAAACAACATACCGCTTTCGCTCCACGGTGTAAGGAGTCTGCTGGAAGTTCCTGAAATACTGACTCGCTCCCAGACCTACGCCTTCACCGCACTCGGCATGTCCCAGCTCTTCCATGCCATCGGTATGCGGGACGTGGAGTGCTCCGTTTTCAGAATGAAACATTTTGCCAACAAGCTGATGATTGCCGCCTTTTCCATCGGACTTCTTCTGCAGATGCTTGTGACCTCTGTTCCTTACTTTACAAACGCCTTCGGCACCTGTATCCTGCAGGCAGCCGACTGGAAACTTCTGCTGCTATTGTCCGCTATGCCTCTTTTTATGCACGAGGTTCTGCTGCTGCCGAAATGGTTTATGAAAAAGGAACTTACTTGATTGATAAGCAGGTACAACGAATAACTAAAGTTGTACCTGCTTTTTCATCCGCCCCATTATTGACAAACCCTGTTATCAGTCCTATACTTTATCTCTGAAATTATTAAAACTCCGCAATTCGCGCCGCACCACCGCCCGCAATGCTGTCAATACACTATAGGAGGAATCCCGATGCTGCACTTACTTTTAGCTGTGATTTATTTATCCTTTATCAGCCTTGGACTGCCAGACTCGCTGCTTGGCTCAGCATGGCCTTCCATGTATGTTGAATTTGACGTGCCGATTTCCTGCGCTGGCATCATCGCAATGGTAATTTCTGCAGGCACAGTCATATCCAGTCTGCAGAGCGACCGACTGACACGCCGTTTCGGAACCGGAGTTGTCACCACTGTAAGCGTTGCCATGACAGCCTTGGCTTTGTTCGGCTTTTCCGTCACCCATTCCTTTCCGCTGCTCTGCCTGTGGGCAATTCCCTACGGATTGGGCGCAGGCAGCGTGGATGCAGCCCTTAACAATTACGTCGCGTTGCACTACGCAAGCCGCCACATGAGCTGGCTCCATTGCATGTGGGGTGTCGGCGCCTCCATCGGTCCCTATATTATGGGTTTTGCACTGACCAGGGGGCAAGCCTGGAATATGGGCTACCGCTATATAGCCCTTATACAGACTGTGCTGACCGCTATTCTGTTTTTCAGTCTGCCTCTCTGGAAAAAACGCGGCGGCGAAGCCTCAGAAACATCAGACGGCAAGGCGGCAAAAGCGTTGACTCTGCGGCAGATTATTGCCATTCCGGGCGCCAAAGCTGTTTTGATTACCTTTTTCTGCTACTGCGCTCTTGAACAGACAGCCGGTCTGTGGGCGAGCAGTTATCTGGCGCTCTTTAAAGGATATACGGCGGAGACTGCTGCGGAATATGCCGCCCTGTTTTACATCGGCATAACTGTAGGCAGGGCGCTCAGCGGCTTTTTAACCCTGAAACTTAGTGATGTGCAGATGATTCGACTGGGCGCTGCCGTTATCCTGCTTGGCATTGTTATCCTGCTGCTGCCTCTGGGCGGTTATGCCGCTCCTTCCGGACTTGTCCTGATAGGGTTTGGCTGCGCGCCCATCTATCCCTGTGTCATTCATTCCACACCCGCACATTTCGGTACGGACAAATCTCAGGCAGTCATCGGCGTACAAATGGCGTTCGCCTATGTGGGAACCAGTCTGATGCCGCCTCTGTTTGGGCTGATTGCCAACCATATCCATGTGGCGCTGCTTCCCGTCTATCTGCTGATTTTGCTGCTTGTCATGGCTGCCATGCACGAAAAACTGCTGCACAGCGTCAAAAACAAAGCGAACTGACTGCCATGCCGCTTAGTTCTCAGTCTTCAGATAAGTTTTGTCAAGTGCTGTCCTTTAATGTCTTGTCGGTGTCCCTGCTGAAATGTACCTTGACGATGCAGGTGGTGTTCCCTGACTTTCGTTTGAAACTTGGTGTGCGTTGTTCGCTTTTGGTTTCTGTCATATTCTTTGCTCCTTTACAATAAAATGGAGCACATAAACTGATTCTATACACTCTGATGCTGTGTAACTATTCTTTTATAATTGTGGTAATGGTTGTTTAGACAAACTTGATTTTATTTTCGCCCTATGATGATAACGTGATTACTTGCACCAAGTATCGATCTTTCTCGGCAAATACTATAGTGGTAGTCACACCATATCTTAAACTCCTTATCATTCCACTTATCAATTTTTTCTGAAAAACACGCCGTTGCCCCATCCTGTGCAAAGTGGTCAATCACAGTAATATCATATTGTTGGTATAATTGTTCCATTTCCTCACAAGTAGAATAATATGTATCTGTCCAAAAACATTTTTCATCGTCATGATGAAGTTCACCTGTCTGAATAATCTGTTTAGCAAGCTTTGCATCTAAAAAATCTTTATTCCGCGTAGCTACATATTGGAAAACAGAGTATCTTGGAATATATGCAGTAATCAGGAGGCCGTCCTTTTTCAATACCCGCAAGGATTCTTTTATACATTTTTCCCTGTCAGAAATATCCACTAAATGATAAAATGGCCCCATATTTAATACGACATCAAAGCTTTTGTCTTCAAATATACTCATGTCGGTCGCATCAAGAATCGCTGTTTTCATTTTGTAAGGCTTATTCCTTAGAATATTTTCAATAACTTCTATATGTCTTGGCGTAATATCTGTTGCAGTAACTGTATGTCCTTTATCTGCAAAATGAAAAGAATAAATTCCTGTTCCCGCTGCACAATCAAGAATCGTCTTCTTTTCGGTTATCAAATTGTCCAGAACTTTTATTGTAGTCAGAAATTCGATTTTTCGAGCATTATTTGTGGATAATCTATCTTCCTCACAGTAATTCTCATAACTTTCAACAACATAATTCCTCATATTTTGTCTCCTCAAATCCCAATTTTTATATTGCCTGACTTCCCGAAAAAACTGGAATTATCCTTTTATTTGCGATTCTTTTTTTACTTCAATATAGGCAGAGCGATTCTTCTAATATACTTCCTGGATGTTTAAGAGAATAGAATCAGACGGCTTTTTCCTGCAATACATAATTTTATCAATTCCTTCATTTTGTATTGCATACCATCCATCCTCAACCGATAGCTCAAAAACCTTTTCCATTTCCAATTCCGGGTACGAGAGACCTTGAATCAACTCAC
>CAMWLB010000317.1 GCA_947174985.1 uncultured Lachnospiraceae bacterium
GATACACGGCGGCTGACATTCTGGAGCAGTGCCGGAAGCTGGACGAGGCGGGGATTGAATATTATTTTGTCTACATGACCGGGCTTGCGGGGAAGGGCAGGGGATACCATAACGCGGTAAACAGCGCAAAGCTGTTCAGCCAGTTAAACCCTTATTTTATCTCGGTGGATTCCCTTACGCTGTTCCCGGACACGGAGCTGTACCGTATGGAGCAGGAGGGCAGGTTTGTCCCCGCCGGGGAGAAGGAGCGCCTGCGGGAGCTGCAGGTATTCATCCAGAACCTGCAGATACGGACGCACCTGTTTGCCAATTCCAGTTCAAACTTTTATCCGGTCACTGCCTATCTGCCGAAGGAGAGGGATTCCGTTGTCAGTGAGCTGCAGCACGTCATGGACACGGTAAGTGAGGAGGATATGGCGGAATACCGCAGGAACTTAAAATCTTTAGGATGATACAAAAGACAACCGCCGCAGATGGCTCACTACCATATGCGGCGGTCTGTTATTTCCGCAGGCAGGCCGGAAATCACTTGGAAAGCGGGGAACTTAGAGGTAATATGCGAGTGGGGCAAAATAGCATTATCGTACTCATATTAGTTTTAGTTTGAGGGTACAGTAAAAATTACGGTCATTACACCGAAATGCCCGTTCATGGCATTAACGAAACTTTGTCTGTATTTGTGTCGATATATACGATATACCCGTATAAGGCAGGTGATGAAAATGCTGTCAATAGCAGTTTGTGATGATGAAGTCATAGAATGCTGCAACATGGCGAGAAAAATTAAAGATATTCTGGAAGAGATGAAAATACCATGCATCATCCGCCAGTTCCGAAGTGGCGGGGAACTGCTACAGGCATTGGAAAGTTTTGACATTGTTTTCCTTGATATTATTATGCAGGATATGGATGGGATGAAAACAGCACAGATTTTCCGTGAAAAGGCATCTGATAAGATACTCGTTTTTGTATCTTCCAGCAGGGAGTATGTGTTTGAAGCGTATGACGTGGAGGCTTTCCAATACCTGCTGAAGCCCGTGGATGACAGGAAGCTGAAAAGTGTACTGCAAAAAGCCGTTCTCAAAACAGAAAGCCGTTCACAGGAATTTATCATAGTAAGCAGGGAAAGGCAGAAACAGAAACTGTTTCTTGATGATATATATTATTTCGAGATAAAAGGGAGAGTGGTCAATGTTCATGGGGCGGAAGGTACTTTTACCTACTATGAACAGATGGGGGAATTAGAGAACAAACTGCGGGATAAAGGTTTTTTCAGGTGCCATAAAAGCTATCTTATAAATCTGAAATATGTTGACAGGTATAACCGGCAGGAAGTGATTCTGGAAAATGGGGAAAAAATTGTGATCGCAAAAAGAAGATATGATGAGTTTGTCCAGAAGGTGCTTAAGGTTATGCGGGAAAATGGAGGGATTCTATGAAACAGCTCTTAGATTATATAGATATTTTAATCGTAGCACCATTCTTTCTGGGGTATCTATGGGCAGCGGATAAATTTTGTGAAAAATTTTTAGGGGCTTCAAAAAGGAGGGAACTGCTGTTTTTGACTTTTTCCTTTTGTGGCTGGCTGTTTAGTTGTATTTTGAGTCGGATGTATTTCAACCTGTATATTTTTTCTGTATTGTTGAAACCGATATTCTTTATGGGATTGGTGGTTCTGTTGTTCCGGTCAGACAGGGAGAAACGGATTCTGGCTGCATCCATGTTGATGGTGGTTGTAAGGACGGTAACAGATTTCTGTGCTTCTTTTTTATTTTGTCTGGAACTGTTTTTTCTGCACACAGTAAAAAAGATTCCCGAACCATTTTTTAAAGCTTGGGTAAGCGCATTAATCAGTGGTGTTGGCTATTGTTTTGCTGTATTGGCCGTATGCTGGATGTCAAAGCATCTTGAGCCTGTTTTTTGTGGCAAGCGGGGAAAGTGGTATCTCATATTGGCAGTTCCTTTACTTGTGATTGTTGCAATGTATGATGTGGCGAGTCTAGGTGCGAGTTATGGTGTTATGGTCAAAAGCGGGGGTAACATGGGATTATATTATGACCAGCTTTTCAGCTTTGCTGAATTTTTGATTTTGGATCTCCTGTCTATGGCAGCAACAGGATTTTATGTGTTTGGGATGAACCGTATTTATTTGGAACAGGAGAAAAGCGGCCAGTACCACTCGCAGATTGCGGTATATAAAATGTTGACAGAGCAGTACAGACAGTCGGAACGGCTGCGGCATGACATGAAAAACCATATCATTGCCCTGTCGGCGCTGTCCCGGAATCAAGAATGGGAGAAGATAGATGACTACCTGAGAAATATGGAGGGTATTGTCTTGGATGCTGGAGGGGATACGACAGGGAATAAGGCGGTGGATGCGCTTCTGTACCAGAAGCGGAAACGGGCGGAAGAGGAAAACATCAAATGGGAATGTGATGTGCAGATGCCAAAGGGATGCTGTATCAATGAGTTTGATCTGTGCGTTTTGTTTGGGAACATACTGGATAATGCGCTTAATGCGTGTGGAAGGATGCAGAGTGATGAATGTCGTTTTATCAATATTCAGGCAAAAACTGTAAAGAAATGTTTTCTGCTTGAAGTAAAAAACAGTATGGACAGGACGGAAAAGTATACAGACGGATTTACGCATAAAGGGGATTCGCAGGAACACGGTATCGGCCTGCTGAATGTAAGCGATGTGGTGAATAGGTATAACGGGGCAGTGCATAAAGAAGCCGAAAAAGGCATCTTCGTAATATCCATTTTAATGCCACTGAATGATACCGCACATGACATCAAAACGGCTGTTTGAAGCATAAATCTAATATCGCATATCCACGCCGCCGAAAAAATAAATGAGGGTTTTATGCTCTTAAAAACAGTGATTAGGAGGCGGTGCTATGAATACAAAGACAATGGAAGGTCTTGTAGGCTCAAGGACAAATATGAATCTGCTGAATACACCCATGCGTGTCTTTAAGGAGGCAAGGCGAAAAGGTGATACGGCAACAATGGAGCGCGCAATGGGATATGTCGGTGAGTTTTCCGATAAAGCGGAGGATTATAAGGCGGAAGCTGACAAAGGAATGGAAGAAGACGCAAGGGAGGCAAGGGAAAAAGCAAAATTGCAGCGTGAGGAGGCTATCCAGAAGCGCAGGGAAGAACGTGAAAAACTGGAAGAGAGGATTGAAGAAAACAGGAATGCTGATACCAATACAGATACCGTGGAGATCAGTGAAGAAGGAAAGGTATTGCTGAAGGCTAACGTAGATTCTGGCAGCACAGGTTCTGATGAAATAAAGATGGATGCCACAAAGGAGCCTGTAACCTATACAAAAACAGGAGAGACGGTTCCTTCGGAACGAGGAGCAAGCATTTCAGTTTCTGTTTAATTAGATATATTACTAAAACAACTTGGCATACTTTCTCTGTCTGTGGCAGTGAGATGGAACTTATAGTCCGGGAATTGGAGGCGCATTTTAGGTATGCAGGACGTGTGGATATCCGTAAAGAGCATTAAGAACCATGCAAACCGCCACTATGGATTTATGCCATATGTGGCGGTTTGTTGTTTCTGGCATGGATAGAGGTTATTCCATATTGAGAGGTATGTTTTATATGAACAGAAAAATTAAAGGAGGATGATGATGTTATGTCAAAGATCACAGATTACGGTTTTTTATTTCAAAGTATGTTTGGGACAAAAAGTAATGCAGGAGTGGTAAATCCGCTCAAAGTGTCGGACTTGTCAAATGGTTCTTTGCGGTCGCAGTTAAAAGCAGCGGGAATTGATACGAACAGCGCACAGTATAAGGCG
>CAMWLB010000318.1 GCA_947174985.1 uncultured Lachnospiraceae bacterium
TCCCATCAGCGTGTCGCAGACAGGTGCGTCTATTTTTTCCGCAAACTCCGCTACCTCTTGTGAAGCCTCTGAGATAATGGCGCCGCCGCCCAGATAGATAAAAGGCTTCTCTGCCTTTTCAATCAGGGAAACTGCCGCCTCCAAATCACGCTCCGTATAACGGTTCACCTTCTCCACTTCTTTTGGAGAAACCGGTGTATATTCACAGGTATTGGCGGTGACATCCTTCGTAATATCCACCAGCACCGGACCCGGCCGGCCGCTCTTTGCTATCCGAAATGCCTTTCTGATGGTATCTGCCAGAATATTGACATCCTTTACAATATAGCCGTGCTTGGTAATCGGCATGGTAACGCCGGCAATATCTACCTCCTGAAAGGTATCCTTGCCAAGCAGCGGCAAGTTGACATTGGCTGTAATCGCCACCATGGGAACCGAATCCATATAGGCTGTCGCAATGCCCGTCACCAGATTGGTTGCGCCGGGACCGCTGGTCGCCATACAGACTCCGACCTTGCCGGTTGCCCTTGCATAGCCGTCCGCCGCATGGGAAGCGCCCTGCTCATGGGAAGTCAGCACATGCCGGATTTCACCGCTGTGTTTATAGAGTGCATCATAAATATTTAAAATCGTGCCGCCCGGATATCCGAAAACAGTGTCTACGCCCTGCTCCTTCAGACATTCTATTACGATTTCCGCACCTGTAAGCTGCATTATTTCGTCCTCCTCGTCTTTGATTACTTTTTGCCGGGTATCTCCAGTATCGCGCCGCGGTTTCCGCTGGTAACCAGCTCACGGTAACGTGCCAGATAGCCGGTGGTAACCTTCGGCTCCCTGGGCTGCCATGCAGCGCGTCTCTTTTCCAGTTCTTCATCGGAAAGCTTTACATTCAGTGTGTTTTCCGGAATATTGATGCTGATGATATCTCCCTCTTCCACAAGGGCAATCGGGCCTCCCACTGCCGCTTCCGGTGAGACATGTCCGATAGATGCGCCTCTGGACGCGCCTGAAAAACGTCCGTCCGTAATCAGCGCCACGCTGGAACCCAGTCCCATGCCCGCGATTGCGGAGGTAGGGTTTAACATTTCCCTCATGCCGGGACCGCCCTTCGGTCCTTCATAGCGGATAACCACCACGTCGCCGGCCACGATTCTGCCGCCCTTAATCGCGTCAATCGCATCCTCCTCGCAGTCAAACACCCTTGCAGGTCCTTCGTGCACCATCATCTCAGGCACAACGGCAGAACGCTTTACCACGCCGGAATCCGGCGCAAGGTTTCCCTTGAGCACCGCAATGCCGCCGGTTGCAGAATAGGGATTCTCCACCGGACGGATGACCGTTTCGTCCCTGTTTACGGCTGACGCAATATTTTCGCCCACCGTTTTTCCAGTGACGGTAATCAAATCCAGTTTTAAGAGATTTAACTTTGTGAGTTCCTTCATCACCGCATATACGCCGCCCGCCTCGTTCAAATCCTCCATGTAGGTAGGACCTGCCGGCGCAAGATGGCAGAGGTTCGGTGTCTTTGCGGAAAGCTCGTTCGCAATATCCAGATTCAAATCCACGCCTGCTTCATGGGCAATTGCCGGCAAGTGCAGCATGGTATTGGTAGAACAGCCCAGCGCCATATCGACGGTGAGCGCATTCATAAAGGCATCTTCTGTCATGATGTCACGGGGTTTGATATCCTTCTCCACCAGCTCCATGATTTTCATGCCCGCCTGCTTTGCAAGACGGATTCTCTCGGAGTAAACAGCCGGAATGGTTCCATTGCCGCGCAGTCCCATGCCGATTGCCTCGGTCAGGCAGTTCATGGAATTTGCCGTATACATGCCTGAGCAGGAGCCACAGGTAGGACATACCTTCTCCTCATATTCGCAGAGCTCCTCCATTGTCATGGTGCCTGCAGCGCCGCTTCCCACCGCCTCGAACATAGCAGAAAGACTCTTTTTCGCACCCTTCACTCTTCCGGCAAGCATGGGGCCTCCGGACACAAAAATGGTAGGGATATTCAGCCTTGCCGCCGCCATCAGAAGTCCCGGCACATTCTTATCGCAGTTGGGAATACATACCAGCCCATCAAAGCCATGCGCAACAGCCATACACTCCGTACTGTCCGCAATCAAATCCCTTGTCACAAGGGAATATTTCATGCCGATATGCCCCATGGCAATTCCATCGCAGACAGCGATTGCCGGAAATATAACCGGTGTGCCGCCGGCCATTGCCACGCCCATTTTAACGGCATCTGCAATTTTATCCAGATTCATATGCCCGGGCACAATCTCATTATAAGAGCTTACAATACCGATAAGCGGTCTTCTTCTCTCCTCCTCGGTATAGCCGAGTGCATTAAACAAACTTCTGTGGGGAGCCTGTCCTGTCCCCGTCTTTACGGAATCACTTCTCATATCTGCTCCTATCTGCCTGCCAAAACAGGCATTTTCATTTTCTATTTTGATACGCTTGTCCGCTCTTGCAGACGCAGCATCCATCGTTTCTATTGCCGCCTATATACGCTCCGCAATCAGGCTTCCCATCTCCGAGCAGCTTACCTGCTTACATCCCGCTGACATAATGTCACCTGTCCGGTAGCCTTCCGAAAGCACTTTTTTGACCGCCGCTTCCACCGCGCCTGCCGCTTCGTCCAAATCAAAGCTGAAACGCAGCATCATGGCAGCGCTTAAAATGGTCGCAATGGGATTTGCTATGTTCTTTCCTGCAATATCCGGCGCTGAGCCGTGGCTCGGCTCGTAAAGTCCGAACTTTGTGTCGTTTAAGGATGCAGAAGCCAGCATACCGATGGAACCGGTTACCATACTTGCCTCGTCGGAGAGAATATCGCCGAACATGTTCTCCGTCAGAATCACGTCAAACTGCGCCGGATTCTTGACAAGCTGCATAGCGCAGTTATCCACCAGCATATGCTCTAACGTAACCTCAGGATAGCTTTCCGCAACCTCTTCCACAACCTTTCTCCAGAGTCTGGAAGAATCCAGCACATTTGCCTTATCCACGCTTGTGACCTTCTTTTTCCGCTTCATGGCAATTTCAAAGCCTTTGATGGCAATTCTGCGGATTTCATTCTCATCATAAGTAAGGGTATCCGTCGCTTTTCTGACGCCGTCCTCCACCACCGTCCTGCGCTCCCCAAAATACAGACCGCCGGTCAGTTCCCGCATAATCATAATATCAAAGCCCGCCGCGCTGATTTCTTCCTTTAAAGGACATGCCGCCGCAAGCTCCTCATAAAGCAGCGCCGGTCTTAAGTTGGCAAAAAGTTTCAGCTCCTTGCGGATTTTTAAAAGCCCCGCCTCCGGTCTCTTTTCAGGGGGCAGCTTGTACCACGGTGAAGTCGTGGTATCCCCGCCGATGGAACCCATGAGCACAGCATCCGCCGCTTTTGCCGTGGCAATCGCTTCCTCCGTCAAAGGAACACCATGCACATCAATGGAAGCGCCTCCCATCAGAATATCTGTAAATGCAGGATGAAATCCATACTTTTCACCGGCACGCTCCAAAACCTTTTTTGCCTCCGCCACAATCTCCGGACCAATCCCGTCCCCGGGAATACAAGTAATATTCAAATTCATTATGTACCCTCTTTTCTGATTTAAAGTCAAAAATTACTTTTTTAATCATAACCTAACAGCGTGAAAAATTCAATAGGAAATCGCTTGGGATACAAAAGCATGGTTTTATTTGCGACGGGGGACGCCGACATCGGCGCTATCTGTCTGTGCAGACGCGCTCTCGCTCTATGAAAACGCAGCGGCACGTAAGGCGCCAAAATA
>CAMWLB010000319.1 GCA_947174985.1 uncultured Lachnospiraceae bacterium
AGGGGCAGACTCTTGCGAGATTCAGCCGGGCGAGCGTCCCTATCCCTCTGCAGACCGTATAAAAACGCCGGCACTTGGCGAGGTTTTTTCGAGCCTAGTACCGCTGCGTTTTTATCCGAGCGAGAGCGCGTCTGCAGAGGGATAGGGACGCTCACCCGGCGTGACTTGCCGCAAGTCTAAATTGTCTCCCCCTCACCCCCAATTTCTTATTGACGAAAGACCGAAAAAGCAGTAAAATCAATGTGAAAGCACTTACATAATAAACAGCATCTGCAGGTGCAAATGTAGAAAAATGTGAATGAAAGTAAGGAGAGGGAACATGGAACGATTAAACAAAGCAATTAGCGGCAAAAAAGAGAGGCCCATCAGGGTAGTACAGTTTGGAGAAGGAAATTTCCTTCGCGGATTTGTGGATTATATGATTGACATTGCCAATGAATCCGGCAAATTTGACGGAGACATTGTTTTAATCAAGCCCATTGAGTTTGGCAGCCTGGATATGTTTCATGAGCAGGACTGCCAGTATACCGTTTCCTTAAGAGGTATCGCGGACGGGGAGGCAAAGGTGCAGAACCGCGTGGTGACTGCGGTTGCGGACGCCGTGGATACTTATAAAGAATATGAAAAATATATGGATTTGGCAAAAATCGATACTCTGCGTTTTGTGGTTTCCAACACGACGGAGGCAGGTATTGTTTTTGATGATACGGATAAAATGGAATTAGAGCCGCCCAAGACTTTCCCGGGCAAGCTGACTAAATTTTTATATGAAAGATACCAGTTTTTCAACGGAGCAGAGGACAAGGGACTTGTCATGCTGCCGGTAGAGCTGATTGACGACAACGGCATTATGCTGAAAAAATGCGTGCTGCAGTTGATTGAGCTCTGGGGACTGGAGGATGGCTTTAAGGCATGGGTGGAAAATGCATGTATCTTTACCTCCACTCTGGTAGACAGAATCATCACCGGTTATCCGAGGGACGAGGTGGAGTCCATCTGGCAGGATTTGGGCTATGAGGACAGGATTCTGGTGACGGGCGAACCTTTTGCACTCTGGGTTATTGAGAGCGACAAGGATATCAGCAAGGAGTTTCCGCTTCCCGATGCGGGGCTGCCGGTTATCTTTACCGACAACCAGAAGCCGTACAAGCAGCGCAAGGTGCGTATCTTAAACGGCGCGCATACTTCCTTTGTACTTGCTTCCTATCTTGCAGGCAACGATATCGTGCTGGAGTCCATGCAGGACGACGATGTGAAGAATTTTATGATGAAGACCATCTTTGACGAAGTGATTCCCACGCTGACGCTTCCCAAGGAGGAACTGGAAGAGTTTGCAAACGCGGTGATTACCCGTTTCAACAATCCGTATGTAAAGCATGCCCTTTTGTCCATTTCCTTAAATTCCGTGTCAAAGTGGCGTGCAAGATGTCTGCCCAGCTTTTTGGGATATGTGGAAAAATACGGAAAGCTGCCGGTACATCTGACCTTCTCCATTGCGGCGCTGATGGCATTCTATACAGGCAGCGAAATCCGCGACAAGGCGCTTATCGGTCATAGGAACGGACAGGAATACAATATTATGGACGATGCAGCGGTGCTGGAATTCTTCCGCGACTACAGCGGCAAAGACACAAAGACCTTTGTGGACGCTTATCTTTCCAATGAGAATTTCCACGGACAGGATTTGACAAAGGTAGAAGGCCTTTCCGACGCGGTGGCTTCCTATCTTGACGATATCAAAGAAAATGGCATGAGGGCGGCGTTATGCAAGACTTTATAAAAATCAATGACAACGACAATGTGATTGTAGCGTTAAATCCCATTCCGGCAGGAACCGAGATTACGGTGGGAGCGCTTACGGTGAAGGCGGCGGAAGAGATTCCTGCCGGACATAAGATGGCGCTCTGTGAAATCCCTGCGGGCGGCGAAGTGATTAAGTACGGTTTCCGAATCGGCAATGCCAAGGAGGATATTCATGTGGGACAGTGGATTCACACCCACAATGTAAAGACGGCGCTCGGAGAGCTGCTTGACTACACCTACGAGCCGGTTACTGTTTCCATAGAGGAAAAGGAAGAAGCTACCTTTATGGGCTTCGAGCGGAAAAACGGCAAGGTGGGCGTCCGCAACGAAATCTGGGTAATTCCCACGGTGGGCTGTGTCAACAACGTGGCAACGGCGATTGCCAAAAAAGCCAACGAATACGTGGAGGGAACTGTGGAGGAGGTTATCGCATTTCCCCACCCTTATGGCTGTTCCCAGATGGGAGACGACCAGGAGCACACCCGCACGATACTGGCGGATTTGATTAACCACCCCAATGCCGGCGGCGTGCTGGTACTGGGACTTGGCTGTGAGAACAGCAATATAGACGTACTGAAGGAATATATCGGCGAGTACGACCCTGACAGGGTAAAATTCCTGGTGGCGCAGGAGAGCGACGATGAGCTTGCGGACGGTGTTGCACTTTGCAGGGAACTGATTGATTATGCAAAGGGCTTTACCCGCACCGAAGTGGGAACCGGAAAGCTGATTGTCGGCATGAAGTGCGGCGGCAGCGACGGGCTCTCGGGCATCACTGCCAACCCTCTGGTGGGGCGTTTTTCCGATATGCTTACGGCGAGAAAAGGCACGACGATTTTGACGGAGGTGCCGGAAATGTTTGGCGCCGAAACCCTGCTGATGAACCGCTGCGAGACGAAAGAGCTGTTTGAGCAGACCGTGGAGCTGATTAACGATTTCAAGAATTATTTTAAGAGCCACAATCAGACCATTTATGAAAATCCTTCGCCCGGCAATAAGAAGGGCGGTATTTCCACACTGGAGGATAAGTCCCTGGGCTGTACCCAGAAGTCGGGCAGTTCCTATGTGAAAGGCGTGCTTGCCTATGGCGAGACGGTAAAGACTCCGGGGCTTAATTTACTCAGTGCGCCGGGCAATGATTTGGTGGCTGCAACGGCGCTGGCGGCGGCGGGCGCACAGATTGTGCTGTTTACCACGGGACGCGGTACTCCCTTTGCTTCACCTGTGCCTACGGTGAAGATTGCGACCAACTCCAGGCTGGCCGGGAAAAAGTCGGGCTGGATCGATTTTAACGCCGGCGTGCTTGCGGAGGAAGCGGGCATGGAGGAAACCGCGCAGAAGTTTTTTGACTACGTGCTTGAGGTTGCATCCGGCAAAAAGGTGTGCAGCGAAGAGGCGGGCTTCCACGACATGGCAATTTTCAAACAGGGTGTTACGCTGTAGATGTTAAGTGGGCGGACAGGATTTGTCCGCCCGTTTTTGTAAAAAGGTGTGAAATAACAGGAAAGGAAATCTGTATGAAGGCATTATTGGAGCGCGCGGCGGTGGGAACCAAAGCTGATTTGGAAGAGGCGGCGCAGGCGGTTTTGTCCCTGCAAAGAGACGGGGAAGGCGTATTTGAAACAAAAGCAATAGAGGAAAATACATATCAGGCGGGACTGCTTTTATATCCTGTCTATGCGCAATATGAGACAAAGGCAGGAAAAAAGGCGGGTTATCCGGATATTGTCAGCCAGCTTGCGGTGTTGGGAAAAAGGCTGGAGGAAAATTACAGCACGGCGGATACTGCAAGATGCCTCATGCTTTTTACCGATACGCTCTCGGCGATGAGTCCCGAGATTTACGAGCACCACAGGAGACTGAACGATATGCTGCGAGGTCTGGCGCGTTTCTTTGTAGAAAAGGAAGAATTGCGTATGACGCAGTTCCCCAAGGAAACGTTAAAGAAGGATGTGGCGGATAAATATAAGGAAGAATTGCGGC
>CAMWLB010000320.1 GCA_947174985.1 uncultured Lachnospiraceae bacterium
TCCTTCGACAGAGAGAGCCATTTTCGCATCCCCAAAAAAGTTTTTCGATTCCGTAAACTTAAAAGCCAGTTCAGACAGCAGCTCTTCAAAAGAAACTTCCGGATTTAACAGCAGGGAAATACCGTTATGATAACTTTTTATTACTACTGCATCCTTCATGTCATGTTTCTCTCCTTTTTCCAAAATATAAAGCAGACTAGTCGCCATAAACAACATTGTCTATATTGTCAGCCTCTCCGGTTATAATTTCCTCTTCATCCGCAAGATTGTAATAGTATTTGATAATATCACGGCTGGTCTGCGCCGCGAAACCGGACGCATAACCGAATGCAATACGGGTTGCAATGGCAATTTCCGGTTCTTCATAGGGCGCATACCCCACAAACAATGCGTGGTTTGCCCTGCTGGTATTTTCCTGTGCCGTACCTGTCTTACCCGCGACCGCCAAACCAAGGTTGCTATAGTAGGACATATTCTCCACCACACCCCGCATACCTGTGTGAATAGCATTCCAGTACTCATCCGGCAAATCTATGGTATTGCGGACATCCGGCTCATATTCTATGATAACATTTCCATCAGGACTCATTACCTTGTCAAGCAGCGTCAGGTTGTAACAGGTACCGCTGTTTGCCACTGCCGTCACATAACGCGCCAGCCCGACGGTGGTAAAGCTGTTTGTTCCCTGCCCGATAGCTGACTGTATCGGCAATTCGTCGGAGATATCGGGAGCGTATTCTGAAATCTCCACTCCGGAACGCTCTGTCAATCCGTACATATCCGCATATTTTGCCAGAATCTCCAGTCCATCTTCCGCATTGTAAGAACCATTTACACAACTCATATCATAACCCAGCTGGTAAAAGAACACATTACAGGAATTGCGGATAGCGCCGGTCACGTTTAAGGAACCGTGCGCACCGGGGTAAGTCCAGCAGTGCGGCGGCGGCGTAACTATTGTAAAGCTTCCGGTACAAATCGTCGGAGTTCTTATTGTAATAAAGCCCTCCATCAGTCCTGCCGTCGCGGAAACCATTTTGTAAGTGGAACCCGGTGCCGATTTATACTGTGTAGCATAATTTAACAGCGGATTGGAACGGTCTGCCTGAAGCTGCGCAAAGTATTCTGCATCAACGGAATTTGCCATCCGGTTGTTGTCATAGCTAGGATAAGACACCAAGGCCAGCACCTCTCCGGTATTGACGTCAGTGATGACTACCGAACCGCTGCAGGGGTCAAGTGCAAGCTGTGCAGGCGTAATGTCCAGATTACTGATACGGTTTTTGATAAAATCGTAGGCCGACATCTTTCCGTTATACAGAAGTGTAATATCCTGTTCCGCGATTTCAACCCGTCCCTGTTCACACAAAATAAAGCAGACGTCCTTACCGTTTATCACATCTCTTTTCAGCATATACTTGAAAAGCTTTTTCTGATAGTCGTTGGTATTGTCCAGTATCAGAAAAATACTGTCAATCACCTTCTGATAAATTTCTTCTGTGTCCGCATACCGGCTGTCCAAATCCAACTTAGTCACGTCTATCCATCCCATGGCAATGGCATAGTGGAGATATTCGCAGAGACTAATGGTCTCTTCAGTCTTCCATGCTATATAGGTTTGGTCCGTTATGTCAATCAGACTTTCGTCCAGTACACCCCTTTTTAACAAATAATCCACAATATTGCTCTCATACACCTGATATTCCTTATTCAGCTTATTGTAGGGCGTTTTTTCTTCCGTCAGTTCCAAAAGAAGCGTATCATACACCGTTGCCCGATAGGCAATGTACTGCTCGTAAACATATGCCTCGTATTCGCCGGCTTCTGATGAAGCCATATGTTTTAAATCAATAACGCTGTTGTCAAACAGGGCAAAGTATACGTCATAAATCGGAATATAAAGTTCCTTGCTGGAATTGGAGATGCCTGTGTATTCTTTTGTATTGCGAAGCTTCTCTAAAAGGATGCCCGCAATTTTCTGTTCCAGAATCTTGTAGGCGGCAATCTGCAAATCCTTGTCTATGGTCAGGTATACATCGTTGCCGGCCACCGGTTCCCATGACTCATCTTCGTCGATACTAATAACCTTACCTGTATTGTTGACATAAACCGTTTCTATTCCCTTGATTCCCTGCAGGTCTGATTCCATGTAGGCCTCAATGCCGGATATACCAACAATATCATTTACGGAGTAACGATTGCCGTCTCCGCCGGCTTCCAAATCCTGTTTGTTCAGATTTTCAAGCTCTTCAGAGGTGATTTTTCCTGTGTAACCAATAATCTGTGAAAAATAGATGCTGTCCACATACCGTCTTACATGATCTTCTTCTATGGACACTCCGTCTAAGTCGGACAGATTTTCCATGATGACCGCCCTTGTCTCCTCGCTGATATCCTTGGCAACAGTGGTTCCTATGTATTTCTGGAAAGCAGTCTGACTCATGGCATAGCGGATAGTTATCATTTTCAGCAGTTCATCTTTGGTGTATCCTTGTCCGACAATAAATTTACTCTTACTGTCGTCAGGATCCTCATACTCACCAATTGCATAGCGTACGCCAAGCGCTTCTATCACTTCGTCCGGCGTCGCAGTCTGCTGCTCTAAGGATAAATCCTGTACATAGCTTTCTCCATAAACATCAGCCAGAAAACGCAGCCTTCTGGTGTCAGTCGTCATGCTGAAAATAAATTCTCCGTTTTCATCCAACACGATGCCAAAATCGGTAACCACATTGTCACCGTTTTTTTCAATCATCTTGATCAGCTTATAGATATTGGCGTTTAACAGTTTGTTTTTGTTTCTTCCAGTTTCATAGACATCTTCTATCTTTACGGAATAAGCAAGCTCATTATAGGCCAGAAGCTCTCCGTTCCTGTCGTAAATATTTCCTCTTGCAGCTGCCACTTCCCTCGTCTTTTTGCTCTGCAGAATAAAATCCTCCAGGAAATCCGCACCTCTGACAATCTGCAGATTAAATAACCGGTATGCCAGAATCCCGCCCATTGCCAAAACAACCAATGCCATCACGGTCAGGCGGCTTGTCAATATATAAATAATCCGTTCCTTAATTCTCTCAAACAAATTTTTGAGCACCTCTTTTTTCTCTATTCTCCAGCCGCACGTTGATAAAAAGGATACATGGGTATAAAAGGAGAGTTACTATCGTTGTATATACAGCCTCCGGTAAAATGACATGGACAAAAAAATAAGAAAAATCCAGCCTTCCGCGAAGCAGAAACATGCATATGTAACAAATAATACTGTAAGACAAATCGCTTACCACAATCAAAGCCAGAGGAAGCTTGATATCCTCCGGATAGAAGCCGACGGAAAATTTGCCGTTTAAAAAACCGATGTACATCATAACCAGCGAATAGAAACCAATGACATCGCCAAAATAGATATCGCAGAGCAGTCCACAGAAGAAACCGATTATCAGCCCTTCCTTTTCTCCTCTCATAAAACCGAAGGATGCCGTCAGTACAATCAGCAGATTAGGCACAATGCCGTTAAATGCAATTCCCTGAAAAACAGTGCTCTGCAGAAGAAAACAGAACCATATTAAAAATCCTACCGTAATTTTACGTCTCAATCGATACCCCTTCTTATTCCGACACCGTCTGTTTTAACTCCAGTATCACCAGTACTTCGTCTAAATGCTCAAAATCCACAGCCGGCGTCACGGAACCGGATTTGGTCAGCTTATTGGAGTCAAGGTTGATTTCTCCTATGTAGCCGATAAGAATCCCCGGCAGATACTTGTCGCTGATATCAGAGGTTACAA
>CAMWLB010000321.1 GCA_947174985.1 uncultured Lachnospiraceae bacterium
TTCAAAATGCCCTGCTCCGATTGCGGGCTCCGATATGGTTTCCTTGTATACCACGTGCCCCTGTCCAAATTCCACCAAGATGCCGAACCTGTCCCGAATCAGCCGCTGCAAAATCTCCAGCTGCACTTCGCCCATCACACAAACCCGAATCTCCTGTAACGCTTCCTCCCACACAATTTGCAGCTTCGGCTCCTCTTCCTCCAGCATACGCAGCTTTGGCAGCATGGACGCCGCCGCTTCCTCCGGGGGCAGAATCACGCGATATTGCAGAACCGGCTCCAACACAGTAAGAAGCACTTCTTTTTCCCTGCCAAGCCCCTCCCCGGGGAAGGTTCTGCTAAGCCCGGTAATTGCACATACACTGCCCGCCTGCGCTTCGGCTGCCGTCTCGTATTTATCTCCCGAATAAATCCGAATCTGATTGACCTTTTCTTCCCATGCCTCCCCATCAGAGCCGCCGTCCATCGCTACGCCTGCCTGTGCCCTGCCCGTCAGGGTATCCCTAACCTTCAGGCTGCCGCCCGTTATCTTCATATAGGTGAGCCGGTTTCCCTTTTCATCCCTCATAATTTTAAATACCCGCGCCCCAAACTGCGCAGGATATTGTATTTCCCCCGTATAAGCTGACAAGCCACGCAAAAACTTCTCTACGCCGTCCCCCCGTAGCGCCGAGCCAAAAAAACAGGGAAAAAGCTTTCTCTCCCGAATCAGCCGGCAGATTTCCTCTTTTTCTACCCTGCCTGTCTCCAGAAAAGCCTCCAGCGCTGCCTCCTCGCACACTGCAATGCTTTCCCAAAACACTTCCCCATTGTCCTCCGAAAAATCCACACAGCCCTCATGGAGCTTTTCCTGCAGCTCGGCGAGAAGCACCGCACCGTCCGTTCCCTCCATGTCCATTTTATTGACAAAAAGAAAGACCGGCACCCCATAGCGCGCCAAAAGCCTCCACAAAGTCTCCGTATGGCTCTGCACGCCGTCCGCACCGTTCACAACCAGCACCGCATAGTCCAGTACCTGCAGGGTGCGCTCCATTTCCGCCGAAAAATCCACATGTCCGGGCGTATCCAGCAAGAAAAATTCCGTATCCGCATAAGCAAATACCGCCTGCTTGGAAAAAATAGTGATGCCTCGCTCCTTTTCCATCGTCTCAGTATCCAAAAAAGCGTCGCCTTTATCCACGCGCCCCTTCGTCCGAATTGCACCGCTCTCATACAGCATAGCTTCCGATAAAGTTGTCTTTCCGGCGTCCACATGCGCCAGTATCCCGATAACCGCTTTCTTCATTTCTATATCACCAATATTTTTCTATCTTTGCATCCGCTTCCTCTGTACTTATGGCATATTCCTCCATAAACTCCGCGTGACTACATTATAATCCACATCTGACTTATGTTCAATAAGCGAAATTAAATGAAACGGTGTTTCGTCATTTTTATACGCACACACTTTGCTACACCAGAATTTAAGGTTTTTAGAATAAATCTGAATCTTTAGAAAAAAGAGACAGGCGGCACTTAATCCCGCCTGTCGTCATAATACTGTCTGATTACCTTCCTATACTTGGGACTTATGGTGATTTCCTTCCCATCACACATAATGATTTTTTCGTAAGAAGATTCTTTGATATAGATTGGATTGACCAAAAATGATTTATGAATCCTGAGAAATTTTTCACTATATTGCTTTAACTCTTCTTCTAACTCATCAAGCTTTCGGTAAAAAGAATAATTTTTCTTTTCACAGAACACCAGAATTTCTCTTTTATCACTCTCAAAATAAAAGATTTCCCGCAAGGATATCCGGTACTCCTTTTTTCTGTTGGAAAACCGTATCATTCCATCCTTACTGCCGCTTAATGCAATGGCATGCATAACGACTTCTTCCAGTTTATCCTTAGAAACCGGTTTATCCATGTAGGCAAAAGGCTGTACATTGATAATTTCCTTACAATACTGCTCATGGCGCGTGATGAAAATCAGTATGGTTTTCGTATCCGTTTCCCTGATTTTTCTCGCCGTCTCCACGCCATTTATGCCCCGCAGCTCTACATCCATCAGAATGATATCCATGCTCCTATTCTGCTCTATTTCAAACAGCAGAGCCTCACCGCTCTGAAAGCACAATATCTCTGCATTAATACATTCTTTCCCCATCATATCCTGCAGAAGCTCCTTATGCATCTGCAAGTCCTTCTCCGCCTCATCGCAGATTCCTAATCTTATCATATGTATCCCCTAATTATAACTGTATTTCCATGCCCTGCACTGTCTAACAACATTACATGCATATTTGTAAAAATAATATTTCTTTCACTATTTTACATATGTATTATTTCCCATTCAAGACCTTTTTGTGAATATTATAGTGCTTTTTCACAAATGCAATTGTCGCCTATTTACTTTTTTATCATACAAAACATTCTCAAAAATATCAATATTTATTGTGTTAAATCCTCTCCATTTTATCTCAAAATGTATTATTTGTATGAATTTAATGGACAATTCACAAATCAACACTCATAATGGTCTCAAAAAAACAAGGAGAATGTTCATTTATGAATACCTTAGACACTTATATTACGGAATACATCGATTATTGCAAATATCGAAAACGCCTGGATTTTAAAACTTTAAAGGCATACCAAATTGATTTAACGCAGTATGAAAACTTTTGTCCTAATTCACCAGACTGCTTTTCTAAAAACACTTTGGATAAGTTCATTACGGATTTACACCAACGGTACAAACCCAAAACAGTCAAACGTAAGATTGCAAGTCTGAAGGCTTTTTTTCATTATATGGAATACAAAGAGCTGCTGGCAGAAAATCCTTTTGCCAAACTGGACATCCGCTTTCGGGAGGCCAAACTACTGCCCAAAACCATTCCCTTTCACTCCATACAAACCTTTTTAGCTGTTCTTTACACTCAAAAAGAAGCCGCCGCATCTAAATATCAGTTTTGCTGCTGTATACGGGACATTGCAGTGATTGAATTGCTTTTTGCCACCGGAATGAGAATATCAGAGCTATGCTCACTGAAGCCGTCCGACATAGACCTTGAAAACAATACCGTTCTCATTTACGGGAAGGGCGCCAAGGAAAGAATCTTACAAATAGGCAATCAGGAGGTATTGTCTGCATTGCTTTTGTACCAAAAAACCTTTGAGGAAGACATCGCCATCTGTGGATATTTCTTTGTCAACCGATTACAGCACAAGCTCTCTGACCAGTCTGTCCGCTTTATGATAAACCGCTACGCAGAGCTTGCCGGTATCAGCCAGCACATCACCCCTCATATGTTCCGCCACTCCTTCGCCACGCTCCTGCTGGAACAGGACGTCGATATCCGGTACATACAGCGGATACTCGGTCACAGCTCTATCAGCACAACAGAAATATACACGCATGTGTCGAATACAAAGCAGAAGGATATTCTTGTGCATCGGCATCCGCGGAATTTGATGGAGGTGAATAAAGGATAATTTGGGATTATCGGCAAGTAATGGATAACCAGAAGTTATCCGTTGAATATAGCAATAAAGGTTTTTGCTAATTGTTATTGAAGTGCTAGTCAAAATCATTAACTTGTGGAGAAATGTTCAATGAATGCAAATAAAAAAGTAATATGCGCGTATATTGTAACAGTTTTAGGATTTGTGGGAATAAGTATTTATACAAATATACAGGATAATAAGGGTATTATAAACAGTATCCTTATTATGCTGGTAGCCTTAATACCAGCAATATATTCTCTTATTCCTTTAATAAAGG
>CAMWLB010000322.1 GCA_947174985.1 uncultured Lachnospiraceae bacterium
GTCATAAACACAGCCTGTTCATAATGTTCCTTTATGTATCCTGCAATCGCCTTATGGCTTTTGCTCATCGAAGCGTAACCTGCGTTGATTCTTGATATGACATCCTGACCACTATCCATTTGCATACTCCTGTTCCAGCAGTTTCTTGGTTTCCGCGTCCGTCAAATCGTAATCACCTGTCAGACTCATACAGGCCGCCCCATGGATAAACAGCCACATTCTCATAAACATGCCCTGTGGATTGGCGCAGCCCATTGCGGACGCTTTATTGATTTCAAAAAGGACATTTCCTTTTTCACCATTCAAAATCTCATACAGGCTCTTTTTTTCCGGAAGCTCCGATAAGAACAAGAGCCTGAACAGATTTTTCTCTTCTCTCGCAAAAGCAATGTATGCCATTCCCAGATTGGAAAAGGGAACCGTGCCGGTTCTCGGAAACAGGTCATAATAATCCTGAAAGAAAAGGACAGCCTTTTTGTAAACTTCTCCCCACAGCTCGTCCATATTTTTATACACTCTGAAAATCGGCTGTGTAGAACAGCCCACCCTTGCCGCCACTTTTCTCGCCGTCACATTGGCAAAGCCTTCTTCCCTTGTCATTTCAAAAGCATTTTCCAATATATCCTGAATGGTAACAGATTCTTTTCTCGCCATTGTACATTCTCCTCATATCTCCAGGCAGCATTACCGTAACACTTGTTATTCTAATCTATTCCTGTAAATCCGTCAAGTCAGAAAGACAAAAGGAATGGGAAAATCTCCCATTCCTTTTGTATCTGACCGTATTATACGGGATATGCACCATTTTTGGTATCTGCCTGTGCAGGATCTACTTTCTCCTGCTGTGCCTGACGGTACTTGAAGAAATCCGTTGCCACCTGCGGGAACAAAGCGTAGGACAACACGTCCTCGTCCTGCTGCTTCCACTCTGCCATTTCGGATTCCAGCTTTTCCATCTCGTTGGAAATCAAATCCGCCGGACGGCAGGTAATCCTCTCCTCGCCCGGAATAACCTTGTCGATAACCTCCTGGCTCATCGGCTTTACAGTCTGGCCATATTTGCCTCTGAGCACATCCTTGGTCTGGTCGGTTGCCATCTTGTATCTCTCGCCCATCAGCACGTTGAACACAGCCTGTGTGCCAACAATCTGTGAAGAAGGTGTAACAAGAGGCGGCTCGCCCAAATCCTTGCGGACTCTGGGAATCTCCTGCAGCACTTCGTAATATTTATCCTCTGCATTCTGCTCCTTAAGCTGGCTCACCATATTGGAAAGCATACCGCCCGGCACCTGATACAGCAGGGTCTTGATGTCCACGCCCATTACCTTGGGATTTAAGAGACCGTTTGCAAGGCACTCGTCCCTGTAAGGTCTGAAATAATCTGCAATTTCTGCAAGCAGGTTCTGGTCGTAGCCGGTATCGTAAGGCGTTCCCTTAAAGGTCTCCACCATAACCTCGGTTGCGGGCTGTGAAGTGCCCATTGCAAAAGGTGACATTGCACAGTCAATCACATCCACGCCTGCCTCAACTGCCTTTAAGTAGGTCATACCTGCCACACCGGAAGTATAGTGTGTATGAAGCTGGATAGGAAGCTTCGTGGCTGCCTTCATCTCCTTAATCAGCTCGGCTGCCTTATACGGAACCAGAAGGCCCGCCATATCCTTGATACAGATGGAATCCGCTCCCATCTCCTCAATCTTTTTCGCCATGTCAATCCAGTATTCCATGGTATAGGCATCACCCAAAGTATAGGACAGTGCAATCTGCGCATGTCCACGCCCCTCACGTGCCTTAATCCTGTTGGTGGCATTTACCGCCTCCTGCAAATTGCGGAGGTCATTCATACAGTCAAAAATACGAATGATGTCGATGCCGTTTGCCACGGATTTTTCTACAAAGCTGTCCACCACATCGTCAGCATAAGGTCTGTATCCCAAGATATTCTGTCCTCTGAACAACATCTGCAGCTTGGTGTTTTTAAAGCCGTCGCGCAGCTTTCTCAGTCTGTCCCACGGATCTTCCTTCAGAAAGCGCAGGGATGCATCAAAGGTCGCGCCGCCCCAGCATTCCACGGAATGGTAACCTACCTTGTCCATTTTGTCTACAATGGGAAGCATAAGCTCGGTCGGCATTCTGGTTGCGATTAAGGACTGATGTGCGTCACGTAATATGGTTTCCGTTATTTTAATCGGTCTTGCTTCTGACATTTCCTAATTCCTCCTAGAATTTTATATATAAATACTCGCTGTGCCCAGCTTTAAAATACGCCGTAGATGGCCATAAAGGTACCTGCAGCTACGGCAGTACCGATAACGCCTGCAACATTGGGGCCCATGGCATGCATCAGAAGGAAGTTTGTCGGATCGGCTTCCGAGCCTACCTTCTGCGATACACGCGCCGCCATAGGTACTGCGGACACACCTGCTGAGCCAATCAGCGGGTTGACCTTGCCATGAGTCATCACACACATCAGCTTGCCGAACAGCACACCTGCTGCCGTACCGAATATAAAGGCAGCAAGACCAAGTCCTACGATTTTAATCGTATCCCAGTTCAGGAAAGCTTCCGCACTGGTGGTTGCGCCTACGGATGTGCCAAGCAGGATAACCACGATGTACATCATTGCATTGGACGCAGTTTCTGTAAGCTGTCTTACCACGCCGGATTCCTTAAACAGATTTCCTAACATCAGCATACCTACCAGAGGAGCCGTGGTCGGAAGAATCAGGCTCACCACGATGGTTACAATGATGGGGAACAGAATTCTCTCCAGCTTGGAAACCGGACGAAGCTGCGCCATCTTGATTTCTCTTTCCTTCTTGGTTGTCAAAAGCTTCATAACAGGCGGCTGGATAACAGGCACCAGCGCCATGTAGGAATATGCCGCAACAGCAATGGGTCCCATCAGACCTGTCTGCCCCAGTTTTCCTGCAAGGAAGATGGAGGTAGGACCGTCAGCGCCGCCGATAATAGAGATTGCAGCAGCCGCCTTGCCGTTAAATCCGAGCGCAATCGCACCGAAATATGCGGCAAAAATACCAAACTGTGCTGCCGCACCTAAAAGAAAACTCTTAGGATTGGCAATCAGGGGACCGAAATCCGTCATAGCGCCGACGCCCATGAATATCAGGGACGGCAGTATGGCATATTCGTCCAGAATATAGAAATAATAGAGTAAGCCGCCCACTCCATTTGCCGAATCCTCTGCGTGAAGCATAATATCCGGATAGATGTTTACAAGCAGCATACCAAATGCTATCGGCAGCAAAAGCAGAGGTTCAAACTCATGCTTTATCGCCAGATATAGGAAAAAGCAGGCAACTGCAATCATCACATAATTTCCCACAGTCAGGTTAAAAAACGCCGTCTGGTGGAGCAGATTGCCCAGCGTACTTGATATGTATTCCATTTGATGACCTCCTGTCAGTTGTCAGTCCGATTAGTTTAAGGTAGCCAGAACCTTGCCCGCTTCCACTGCATCGCCAACCGATACCTCAATGCTTGCTACCGTACCGTCTTCAGGCGCAACAACGGGAATTTCCATCTTCATCGCCTCAATGGTAACCACTGCATCGCCCCTCTTTACTGTCGTGCCAACAGCCGCGTCAATCTTAAATACCTTTCCTGCTGCACCGGCCTCTACTTTAATGCTGCCTGCACCGCCTGCCGCGGGTGCACTTGCCGCTGCCGGAGCCTTTACAACAGGCGCCTTGGGTGCCGCCGGAGCCTTTACTGCAGGAGCGCCTGTGGATGCGCCCTCTTCCAC
>CAMWLB010000323.1 GCA_947174985.1 uncultured Lachnospiraceae bacterium
AGGCCGGCGTCTGAGGTGGTGGAGAAGGAAATCCTTACGCTGGGCTGTATGCAGCTTGATTTCAGATTGCAGGCGGCAGTCGTAGAATTTAACAAGACGAGTGATAAATATAAAATCGAGATACGCAACTATGGGGAATCGGTAGACTACTCCGTAGAAAATGCGTACGAGGATGCGAGGACGTTGTTCTATAATGATATTCTGACGGGCAAGGCTCCCGATATGTTTCTGGCTGACGACATCAACATGAAGCTGTTTGCCGTGAAGGGGCTGATTGAAGACCTGTCGCCCTATCTGGACAGCAGCACGGTGGTGCAGCGGGAAGATTTGTTTGAGACTATCTTAAACGCTTATACCATAGACGGCATACTCTGCGCCATACCGAGAAGCTTCGGCGTGCAGACGCTTGCCGGCAGGACTTCCGAGGTAGGAGAAGAGTCCTGCTGGACGCTTACGGAGATGATTGCATTTGCGGAAGCGCATCCGGAAACGCAGCTTCTGCCCGATGCGTCAAAGCTGCAGGTTCTAGGTGCCTGTATGATGTTTAACTTTGATTCGTGGGTAAACTGGGAAACGGGAGAATGTTTCTTTGATACGCCGGAATTTAAGGCAGTACTGGAATTTGCAAATAAGTATCCTGCAGAGGCGGACGAAAGCCTTCCAAGCGCGCAGCAGCAGGTTATAGCACATATGACGTTGTTAGATTCCTTTGGGTTAAATGACCCGCAGTCGTGGCAGCTTGAGAGACTGAAGTTTAACGAGCCGATAACTGCGATTGGCTATCCTTCTTCCAGCTCAAATGGCGTGCTTGCCTTTGGAAGCAGTGCAGTATGCATCAGCACAACCAGCCAAAATAAAGAAGCGGCATGGTCCTTTATTGAGAGCCTGCTGACGGAGAAATCGCAGGAGGATGAAACGTTATACGACTTCCCTGTCAGAGTATCCATTTTTGAAAAGAAGCTTGCGGAGGCGATGGTACCGGATTATGTGTATGACGAAAACGGCGAGCCGCTGCTTGACGAAGACGGTAATCCGAAGGAGCAGTCCCATCTCGGTTACAACTATGGGGATGGTATTGAGATAAGGGTATACGCCGTGACGCAGGAGGAAGCGGATGGCATACGGCATGTAATCAGTCAGATTGACGGTATTTATTCGTATGACCGAAGCATGATGGAAATTATTCTGGAAGAAATAGAGCCTTATTTTGCGGGACAGAAGAGCGTGGATGAGGTGACCGGCATTATCCAGAGTCGTGTGCAGATTTATATCAATGAGAGCAGGTAAAGCGGAAAAAAGTCTTGAAAGGAGCACGTATTATGATAAAGAAAAAGTGGATTTGTTTGTTTTTATCTATGGTTCTGCTGTTTACAGGATGCGGCGGCAAAGAAAAGAATACGGGGGCTTCCGGCAGTCAGGAAAGCGGTACAGAGAGCGGCGCTTCGGACAGTCAGACGCAGGGAGGAAATACGGCGGACCCTGCAGTGATAGAACGCATGATGGCGGACGGAATTTATGACGTGGAACTGGAGGAGAAGAAGCTGGCGTCTCCCATAAAGGCGGGGGAGACTTTCCTCGGGGCGCAGTATTATAACGGAGAGCGGCTCTGGTATATCGGGAATGAGGAAGGACAGGTATTCTGCTACCATGAGGAACAGGGCGAGAGGGAGCTTCTTCTGGAGGAAGTGCAGACAACCCGCAGGAGCACAGGGTGCAAGTGGCTCAGGGACGAGGAGCGATTTTATATATTGAACAGTATTTCGCTGCTGGTGCTGAAAACAGACGGAGAAAAGGCATATGAAGTCAGGCCGGAAGAGGGCATAAGGGATATCGCTCTGTCCAAAGAGGGCAATGTTATTCTGGTAACGGAAGATAGAAGCCGGTTTAGTTATGTGCTGCAGGTTCTCAATCCGGAGACGGGTACACTGTCAGGCAATTACGAGCTTTCGGATTGGTTCGGTATTGCCGAGGGAGCGGCAAAGGGCGTTCTGGTGCTGGACTTAAGCGGGGTATATGATTTGGACGTCGAAAGCGGGGAAAAAATCTATTACATGAGATGGAGCGGCACTTCTTACAGCCCTAATATGAACAGCAATCCTTCTTATACCTTTAAAATAACAGAGGACGGCGGCATGGAGATGCTGCAGGGAAGATTGGTAAAAGAAGAATATTATGCGGTAGGCATAAGAAAGATAAATCCGGATGAAATGGATAAAATCCCACTGGTACTCAGGGTGATGTATGCAAACAGCGGATTGAAGCTGCTGGTGGCGAGGTTTAACCAGCAAAATCAGGAATACCATGTATTTCTGCAGGACAGGAACGGCGAGTATTACGGGGACTTTGTGGCGCGCACCGATATGGAAATTGCCACGGGAAAAGGACCGGATATGTTTGAGGATGGTGTAGTATCGGATATCTATGCGCTTGTGGAAAAAGGGGCGCTGGAAAATTTGGAACCCTATCTGGCACGGGACGGAATTGACAGGGCAGCTTATGCTCCGGAAACATTCCGGAACCTCGGCAGGGAGGATGGCATTTACTATGCCGGCTATGAGATGGAGGCCGTTACCTTGTATGTCAAAGAGGAATTGGCGGGCAGCACGCTGGAAGAACTTCTTTACAATATGGAAAACTGCGATGAACAGGTAGTCTTCAATTCCCTTTATAACTACACCCCGAATAAGCTTTTGCGCTACTTTTTCCAGATGTCCGATAATTTCTACGGCATGGTGGACTGGGAAGGAAAGACATGTGACTTTAGCGGAGAACTGTGGGAGCAGATACTGCGGGTAGTGAAGCGTTACGGCGTGACGGACCGCAACCGGCAATGGGAGGAGATTGCGATGCCGGTATACAACGGAAGGCTCCATGGATTTGCATATGATGATGCACGTTTTATGCAGGAGGGCAAGGTATTGACAGGGTATCCTTCAGAGGAAGGCATGACGCACCAGTTGCTTGTAGGGGGGCTTGCCGTAAATGCAGCGTCCGAGCACAAAGAAGGGGTGTGGCAGTTTATCCGGTTTGTGCTGGAAGAAGAAAACCAGAAGCTGGTGTTACAGGATAGCTACCTGCCGGTCAATGAAAAAGTGCTGCAGGCGTATGTGGATGAGGAAGTTTCAAAGCCCAACGGGTACTATCCCCTCGGTGAGGAAGTGTATATCACAGAGGACCAGTTAGAAAGGTTTTGGGAATGTCTGAATCATGCAAGCATTACGCCCGGCCGGACAGAGGCAGTTCTTGCCATTATACAGGAGGAAGCAGAGCTTTATTTCACGGGAGACAAGAGTATAGAGGAAATCAGCGATATCATAGAAAACAGGGTCAGACTTTACCTTGCGGAGCAGGATTAACAGCGGTCTGACTGCCGGCAAAATAGAGGGCTGTCACTTTCGAAAATGAAAATTTTGGAAGCGGCAGCCTTGCTATCTTAAAAATTGTTTGGATTCATATTGAATTCCTGTACGGTAAATGGTATTCTTTGTATGATGAACCTTGCAGCAAAGGGAATATCTTCATAAATTCTTAAGGTGACGGCACAACATATATGGTCTATAATAGGGAATGGAGAAGTATGGGCTACAATATCATGTATATAGCAGAAGGTGCGGTTTAAAAAACGCGTTAAAAAATTGTATGTCACGAAAATGTCATTTTCAGGGGTTATTATAAGTCATAAAAACAGATACGCGGCGGAAAGCACGCAGATGGGAGTAAATATGAAAAAGAAGTTTTTAAAAAGACTGATAACGGCAGCAAT
>CAMWLB010000324.1 GCA_947174985.1 uncultured Lachnospiraceae bacterium
CATCATCATTGTCCTGATTGTACTGCTTTCCGCATACTTTTTCTTCAAAAACAGACGAAATCCTTCCCGTTATTTTACCTCTGCGGGCGTTTTGATTATTTCCATGTTCCTGTTTTCCGTCAGGATGCATGAGCGCTATCTGTTCCCTGCTCTCATTCTGCTTCTGCTCGCCTATGTCAAAAGACCTGCGCAGGAAATTTTCCTTTGCTTCACAGGATTTTCCGCGCTGCACTTTTACAATACAGCCTACATTCTCTTCTTTTACAACCCGCAGACCTACAACCGGAAAGCACCGCTCTTCCTTATTATTTCTGCATTGATGGTGCTCTGCGGTCTCCTCTTTTACCGGACGCTTTACCGGTACGATGTCCTGCGGACCCGCGTGAGGGGCGGCGGTTTTGCCTTTGCGCCCATCCAGCTTCCAAAACGTCACGAAAAGACGGACGAGCCGAAACCTCCCAAATATATGCCTCTTCCTTCGGAAAAGAAACTGCCATTTATCTGGGTCGATCTTGTCATTATACTGGTAATTACTGGCATCTACTCGGCTTTTGCCCTGTACGACCTCGGCGATACACGGGTACCACAGTCAGAATACCTGTTAGAGCAGGGCGATTCCATCACGCTTTATGTCGGCGAAGATAAGTTTCCGTCGCGTCTTTACTGCTACAATGGCTGCTACGACCACCGCGAATTTTTGCTGGAAGTAAAAGAAAACGAAAATGACGCATGGCACACCGTAGAGGATTTAGAGCAGTTCTGTATAACCTCCGTCTTCCGATGGGATTCTACTGCTCTGCCTAATAACAGCCGTTATATTAAAATCACCTGCTTGTCGGACAAAGCATCCATCCTGGAAATGACACTGGTTGACGCGGATGACAACGCCTTTATGCCGTTCAACGCCCCCGACTATCACGAGTTGTTTGATGAAGGTGATTTGTTCCCGCAATCACCAAGCTTCCGAAACGGAACCTACTTTGACGAAATTTACCACGCGCGGACAGCTTATGAATTCCTGAACGGGCTTCCCACTTATGAGACCACCCATCCGCCTCTGGGCAAAGCCATCATGTCCATCGGTATCTCCCTCTTCGGCATGACACCTTTTGGCTGGCGTATTATGGGTACCATTTTGGGAATCCTCATGCTTCCGCTCATTTACCTGATAGCGCGCGGCATCACAAAGGAGCGTCCTCTCGCAGGACTCGCCTGTCTCTTATTCGCTGTTGACTTTATGCATTTTGCCCAGACAAGGATTGCCACCATCGACGTCTTTGTCACCTTCTTCATTCTGCTGATGTATTTCTTTATGTACCGTTACTGCAGAATGAGCTTTTACGACACCTCGCTTTTTAAGACCCTCCTGCCGCTCGGCGCCTGTGGCATCTCCATGGGGCTCGGCATCGCCTGCAAATGGACGGGGGTTTACGCCGGCGTGGGACTCGCTGTTCTGTTTTTTGCCACTCTGTACCGGCGCTACCGCGAGTACCGCTATGCCAAAAAGGAACCTGAAGGCATATCAAACGGGATTACCCATAGGAGGATAATCCGCACTTTTTGGCCTCATACACGAAAGACGATTCTATTCTGTATCGTGTTTTTCGTGCTGGTTCCCGCAGCCATTTACACACTCTCCTATATACCGTTTGTCAGCAGCCACACAGGACTGTTCTCCAAAATGTGGAACAATCAGACTTCCATGCTGCGCTATCACTCCAACTTGAAAGATACGCACTACTATGCTTCCCTCTGGTATGAATGGCCTACCATGATACGCCCGATTTTCTATTATTCGGGCATCGTCGGCGGCAGCACAAGACAGGGCATCAGCGCTTTCGGCAATCCGCTTGTATGGTGGGTTGGTATTCCGGCGTTCTTCTATGTTGCCTACTATGCCCTTTTCAAAAAAGACAGGACAGCAGCCGGTCTCTGTGTCGGCTATCTGGCACAATACCTGCCTTGGTGTCTGGTATCGCGGCTTACCTTTATTTACCACTATTTCCCCAGTGTGCCATTCGTCATTCTTATGATTGTGTACGCCGCAAAACAAAGAAAAGACCAGATGAACGAAGGAAGTTACCGGATGGCGTTCGGTCTGTATGCCGCCGCCTCCGTATGGCTCTTCCTCATGTTCTATCCGGTTCTTTCTGGTCAGACCGTCAGCATATCCTATGTTGACAAGCTCTTACGCTGGCTGGATAGCTGGGTGCTGATATATGGCTGATGTGCCGCCGATTTATCCGGCAGCGCTTAATAAACCTCGATATGTTTTCCTTCCCGTACAAATACGGGAAGGATATCGAGCGGCGCTTCCACCGTGATTCTTTCACCGCCCGCATACTGCTTTCCCGTCGCTGCTTCTGTCCATGACAGACCGGCAGGCAGATATACACTTCTCTCCCGCATCCCTATTTCCATAACAGGTGCCACCAAAAGATCGGGGCCAAACATATACTCATCCTCTGTCTCCCAGCAGATTTTATCCTCCGGGAAATCAAAGAACATGGGGCGCATAACGGGCGCACCCGTCTCGCTTGCCTGCTTCATACACTCTCTGATATAAGGACGCAGTCTTTCCCTCACCAACAGATACTTCTTTAATATTTCATAGTTGTCCTCGCCAAAGCTCCAGACTTCATTGTCCTGCCCCGAGGTAAGCTGGCGCACATTATTGATAAACTCCTGCTCCCGCTCATACCACGGGGAACGCTCCCCATGCATACGGAATACGGGACAGAACGCCCCCCACGCAAACCACCTGACCAAAAGCTCCTTGAAATACGGGTCACTGATATCGCCACCCACAAAACCGCCGATATCGGATGTCCACCACGGAATACCCGCCATCCCCATATTCAGTCCTGCCTGAAGCTGTTCGCGCATAGCCCTGAAGGAAGAGTGAATGTCACCGGACCATGTCAGCACGCCATACTTCTGGCTTCCGGCCCACGCACAACGCACTAAGGAAAGGATTTCTTTCTCCCCCTCCGCCTTCAGCCCGTCGTAAAAGCCCTTTGCATACATAAGCGGATAAATATTGGTACACTGAAGCGCCGGTCCCATATAATAACGATAGTTATCAAAATCATAAGGACCGTATTCCGGTTCCGCTTCGTCAAGCCAGAAGATACGGATTCCCTTTTTGTAATAATTTTCCTTACACTTTTCCCAGACAAATTTCTGTGCGCCGGGGTGAGTCGCATCGTAAAATACAGTATTGCCCATCCATGTCATATGGTTGGCATTACCTCTGTCCGCACGCACCAGATAGCCTTTGCCGTTCATCTCGCCAAAGTTTTCGCTCCGCTCGTCAATCGTGGGCCATACAGAAACCACCGTCTCAATACCAAGCTCCTTCAGTTCCCTTACCATCGCTTCCGGATCCGGCCAGTCGCGAGGTTCAAATTTGAACTCGCCCTGCATGGTCCAGTGGAAAAAGTCTACCACAATGGCGTCCATGGGAAGCCCTCTGCGCTTGTGCTCTCTTGCAACGGCAAGAATCTCCTCCTGATTACGGTAGCGCAGCTTGCACTGCCAATATCCCAGACCAAACTCCGGCATCATGGGGGTACGCCCCGTCGCCGCGCTGTAATTGCGCTCAATATCCGCCGGCGTATCACCTGCCGTAATAAAGTAATCCAGTTTTTTGGTGCTTTTCGCATACCACTCAGTCTTGTTCATGCCGAAGCTTGCCGTCCCGACTGCAGGATTGTTCCAGAAAAATCCATACCCCCTGCTTGACACAAAGAAAGG
>CAMWLB010000325.1 GCA_947174985.1 uncultured Lachnospiraceae bacterium
CAATAACCTTATGGCGGAAGCCTTCGCTGAGCCCATAGACCATATGCAGCTTCTGCGACTCCACACAGCCCGTCAGCGCCACGGACTGCCCTTTAAAGCCCTGTGCCGCCTCTCTGCCTGCGCCCGAAGCGCCCTTGCCGTATACTAGTTTTCTAATCTCCTCATACTCTGCCAGTTCCCGCAGAGGCGCCAGTAATGCCTGCATATCTATACTCCGTTTCTGCGCGGTTTCAGCGCGCAAAGTCATTCTTTGTCAGAGAAACGCTTTAATCAGCGCTTCCTCAGCAATGCTTTCCGTTAAACTGATTCATGGCGGCTTCGATTCCCTTTGTCAGAACCGTGCGGACAGCATCCGCCGCCTCCGCCTCCGCTTCATCCACCAGCTTTCTTTCTTTCGCTTCAAAATGGCCAAGCACATAATCCGCCAAATCATACCCCTCCGGCTTTTCTCCCACACCCAGCCGGATTCGCTGAAACTCCTCATGTCCAAGCAGGGCTATGATATTTTTCAAGCCATTATGTCCACCTGCGCTCCCTTTTTTGCGGATGCGTATCTGCCCCGGCGACAGGCTGATATCGTCCGAAATCACAATCAGTTCATTCTTTGCGTCAATCTTATAGTAGTCTGCCAGTTCACGGATGCTTTCCCCGCTCAGGTTCATATAGGTCTGCGGCTTTGCAAGAATCACCTTACAGCCCCCTATGACGCCTTTGCCGATGACTGCCTTGTGTTTTTTCTCTAAAACCCTTATATTTTCCTGTTCCGCCAGTTTATCTATCACATCAAATCCAACATTATGCCTTGTCTTTGCATATTCCCTGCCCGGGTTGCCTAAACCTGCTATCAAAAACATTGTTATTTCCTTTCCTTGCTGCTGTTTCTTGGGACTAGTGTCCGCTTTGCCATTATAGCATTTTTGGCGGAGAAGATACAAGAGAAAAAGAACAACGGAGAGGATTCTCCATTGTTCCTGAAAATTTTAATATGCCGGAAATTATTCTTCAAAATGTTCCAATGTATGGGCAGGATATGCTTTTGTCCAGTGATGTGGCTGCAGCTCGCCTAAAGTGACAAATTGCAAGGAATTATCATCTGTGGTAACTGCCACCTGCACATCCTCTCCCCAAAACCGCAGGCGTTCCTGGCATATCCCACATGGGGACAGGACCTTATAAGGAGCGTTTTCATCATCCCGGACCAGGCACATACAATGTGTAACCTTTTCGTTGTATTTATGAGCCTCCAGCATCGCACCCGTCTCGATACACAAAACAGCCGACGCATTCGCTGTGTCAATGCTGACACTTGTAAAATAATGTCCGTTCGCCGTATGCACGACTCCCGCCCCGCCCCAGCCGGTAGGATATCGCTTTTCAATCAATGCTGCGGCCTGATGATACATCTCTTTTTCAATGTCAAAGTCTCGCATGCCGTACCTCCTGTAAACTCTTCGTCTGGCCTCCCTTTTGCTTTGAGGGCAGTATAACACAAATTACTTTTTGGCGCAAGGCAGGGGGCCGTGGCGTAAGTTGGGATTTGCTCCGCTGCCGGCTTAAAGTCGCAAAGGCAGGATTACGTCAGATACCGCTTTATAGCTATTGCCAAAACTGTGAAATAGTGTTAAGATAGTTATTGACCGTAAGTCAATAACTATCTTAACACGGAGGTGCATTAAAATTGGCTCGACCTGCAAAAAAAACACCGGATGAATGGAGAAGGGAAATTTTAAACGCTGCGCAGAAACTGTTTATTTCCAAAGGATATGAGGAAACTTCAATTTCCGATATCATGGACATGGCAGGCGGAGCAAAAGGGATGTTTTACCGTTGTTTTCAAAGTAAAGAAGCTGTTATGCACGCATTGGGAAATCAAATGTTTTTTGAGAATAACCCTTTTGATGCCGTCAAGGAACGAAAGGACCTAAACGGATTACAGAAAATCAAGTCGTTGCTTGTGGTGAATCAGTCTGATGCAGAGCGCAATCAACTAAATATGCAGGCAATCCCTATTCTAAAAGACCCACATATTCTAGCCGCGGCAGTGGAAGAAAACCGGCGTGTACTAACCCCTTTATGGCTGGAATTGCTGGAGGAGGGGAAAAATGACGGCTCTATCAAGACGGAATATGTAAAAGAGCTTTCCGAGCTTTTACCACTGATTAACTTTTGGCTTATGCCATCGGTATTTCCCGCAACGGAGAAAGAATTACATCATAAATACCTCTTTGTCATGGAAGTACTAAACCATATGGGACTGCCGATTTTCGACGATAAAATGGTATCATTTACAGAAAAATTTATTACTGATATTTCCCAAAAAGGAGGACATGAACCATGACGCAAAAATTATTTACGAAAAATTTTTTGCTTCTTATTTTGGGGCAGCTAACATCTCTATTTGGAAATTTTATATTGAAACTTGCGTTATCTATGTATGTACTGGAAGTAACCGGTTCAGCCGCTATCTTTGCAGGAATATTATCTATTGCGACAATCCCGACTATTATTCTTTCCCCTCTGGGAGGTATTCTTGCAGACAGGGCAAACCGGCGAAATATTATGGTTGCATTAGATGCCTTGACAGGTGTGTCTGTTCTATGTACAGTGCTCTTATTGTCAGAAAAAAATAACCTTGCCGTCATCAGCGTGCTGCTTGTCATACTTTCTGTTTTGGGTGCGTTTGAAACACCTACCGTACAAGCCTGTATTCCGACGATGTTACAAGGCAGCAATATCCTGAAAGGAAATGCCGTTGTAAATCAAGTGGCTTCCCTGTCCTATTTAACGGCTCCCATTTTGGGCGGTGTGTTATATGCTATGTTTGGGTTAAAGCCTGTCATGTATGCAAGTGTGGGCTGTTTCTTTTTGACTGCTCTGTTTGAATGTTTTATAAAATTATTCTATCAGCGTTCGCAAAGCAAAGGCGGTGTACTGTCTGTTATCAGACAGGATTTCTTATTAAGTATGCGGTACATTTCAAAAGAACAGACGAATATTGGAAAAATGCTGATTTTGACCGCATTTTCAAGATTTTTTGTGATGGGCATCACCATAGTTGGACTGCCCTATATTGTGCGTACCGTCCTCGGATTCAATGCTCAGTATTATGGAGCAGCAGAAAGCGCATTGGCAATTGCCACAATTTTAGGAAGCATTGCCGCAGGGCTCCTTACAACGAAATTGAAAATACATAGATTATCCCTCCTGCTTATCCTTATGGGTATTTTTATGATTCCCGCAGGAATTGCTTTCCTTTGTCCGGTTAATCCCATGACAAAATATGTTACCACCATTGTTTCCCTCTGCGGCATGCAAATTGCAATCAGCATTTTTTCCATTTTTGCAGTCTCCCTCATACAACAAAAAACACCCGGCCATTTAATCGGCAAAGTGATGGCATATACATCTTCCATAACACTGTGTATCCAGCCCTTGGGACAGATTGTGTACGGTTTCCTGTTCGACACATTCAGCAACACCATTTACCTCTGCCTCATCCCAACCGGCATAATAGTATGCGTAATTGGACTGTCCACAATAAGCTTTTTCAAAAACATAGAAAAAGAACCCCAAAACCTCTCCTCCTAACCCGTCTTTCCTGTCTCCACGCGTTTTTTGTTCTTATGCGCTTTTTTGTGGTGAATTTATTATCCCGCACTATGGGGCAATATCCCGAATTGCGGCGGGGCACGCCGTCAGAGCCTCCGTATTCCAAATTCAGACCGTATAAAAAC
>CAMWLB010000326.1 GCA_947174985.1 uncultured Lachnospiraceae bacterium
GCTGCAGGTTCTGACACTTTCGGACGGTGAATATGTCAGCCAGAAGCCGGCAGAGCTTGGAGCGATTAAAAAGATAGAGATTGTATCCAGAAATGCAGGGGGCGTGGCGGAGGAACTGGTGATTGAAGGGGAAAAGGCAACCTATAAGGTGATTACCGAGCTGAATATCCGTTATGTGCTCTGTGACGGTGTGACGAAGGTATACAGGCAGGATGGGAGCAGCGTGGAGATGAAGAGCCTTCTGCCAAGCGGTTTCTTTACGATTTCGACTGTTCAGGAGAATGGAAATGTGGTAGGATATAAACTGTCCGGCGGCGGCTTCGGGCATGGTGCAGGTATGTCCCAGAATGGAGCCAAAAACATGGCGGATGCCGGTTATACGGCACAACAGATTCTGGAATTTTTTTACGGAGGCTGCCAGGTGTATTAAAAGTTTTCACAACGGAGGATTGCGGTGATACGAAAGCTGTACATAATACTGAATGATTTTAACAAGCAGATGAATCGGAAAAATATAGGAGCCTTTGCGGCGAGTACTGCTTTTTTTATGTTTTTGTCGCTGGTTCCCATGCTGATTATGATTTGTACGATTATTCCCTATACGCCTTTGACGGAAGAAAATCTTTTGAACGGAATTACGGAAATTATGCCAACTGTGCTGGAGCCATTGATGTTTTCTGTCGTGTCGGATGTGTACGAAAAATCGGCCGGCGTATTGTCTGTTGCGGTGATTGCTACACTTTGGTCCGCCAGCAGGGGCGTACTGGCGCTTATGCGGGGACTCAATGTAATCAATGGGGTAGAGGAAAAAAGAAATTATTTTGTGGTGCGTGGTATCGCCTCTTTTTACACACTGGTTATGCTGGCGGCGCTTTTGCTGTCGCTTATTATTAATGTGTTTGGCAACGTGCTGCTCGATATGATTTTTGCAAGAGTACCGCAGACAAGACGGCTGTTTGATTTTTTCATGAATTTCCGTTTTCTCATTATATGGCTGATTATGACGCTGATGTTTGCGGCGGTTTATGCCTATGTACCAGACAAAAAGCTGCGATTGAGCGCGCAGCTGCCGGGAGCGGTGTTCACAGCGGTTGTGTGGAGTGTCTTTTCATGGGGATTTTCCATCTATGTGGAGAGAATTAATAACCTGAGCACTTACGGCAGCCTTTCCATTATTGTCATCATTATGCTGTGGCTGTATTTTTGTATTTACATTATCCTGATAGGCGCGCATATTAATCGGTATTTTGGCCCTGCGTACAAGGTTCTGTACCGGAAAAGAAAGGAAAAGAGGGAGAAGGCGCAGCATGCAGAAAGTATAAAAGCAGAGAAAAACAGGCAGAACCCTTAGACGGTCCTGCCTGTTTTGTTATTCTCGTTCTTTCAAATATAGCATTACTCTGTTCTGCAATATATTTCCGATCTCTTTGGCATCTCTGTTTTCGTAGAAGCATGCATACAGTTCTTCGGAAAGAGCGTCGCTGATACTGGGCGGCATGTCCGGGAAGGGCATGGCGTTTTCATAAAGAGAGAGCAGTCTTTCGCGTGTTGCTGCCGTGTCAACAGGAAGAATCAGTTCTTCCCCGTTCATGATATAGGTGACTTCTTCCTTTACATCGGCAAGTTGTTCTTCAAACACATCCCTGCGTACGCTGAAACCAAATTCGCTGACTAAATCTCTCTGTACATCAGCAGCAAGAAGCTCTTTTAAAAAGAGAAGAGCTGCTTCCTTCTGCGCTTCTGAGGCAGTGTTTCTGATGGCGACAGGGGCGTTTGCACTGATATAGTGGCAGGAGCCGTCAGCACCGGGAAATCCTATATAATTAATATTTTCTCCCAGTCTTGCGTCGTAATAGGCGGTCATATCCGCACTGGTGAGGTAGACAAATTCTCCCAGACAGCTTCCCTGCCTTATCCGTTCAATCTGTTCATCTTCCCCCATAGGCGCATTTTCCGTTGTCAGCCTTTTTGCCAGTGAGATGGCTTCTGTGAACCTTTCCGTGTCAAAGTATGCAGCGCCGGCAGCTTCATCAATAAAATAGTTTTCAGACAAATCCCTTGATAAGAACCATGACATAAAGTTGATGGGCGACTGGTCGTAGTAAAGCATTTCAAGGTTTGGGTTTTCCTTTATATAGGTCAGAAATTCCTCATAATTCCAGCTTTCCTTCTGATAAGAGGTCGTGGCAAAGCTGATAAGCTGCCATGAGAAAGAAAGTCCATACTGTCTGCCGTTTATCTGCCCGCCCTGCAGCGTGTTTTCTAACAGGATATCTTGAAGCCCCCATTCTGCCAGTGAGTCGTCCAGACATTCCCAGAGTTCTTCGTTGTCAGCAAGAGAAATCAAATTGGTGTCAATGAGTATAGGTCCGGTGCCGGAAATAAGCTCTGTCAAAAGCTGGGTGGTATCTTCATAGACAGTCAGTTGAATTTTGTAGGCAGGGTACTTGTGATTGAAATCTGCAACGGCGCTCTGATAATCCCGTTGTGCATATGTTGCAATGGCGAAAGGGATTTCCAGCACGTTATCCTCCTGGTCAGTCAGTTCCAGCATGAGGTAGGTGAGTACATTCTCGGAGCGGAGCAGAACTTCGATATCACCGTCAGGCTGTACCAGAAGCTTGTCCACCCTTGTCAATTTATCTATGTTTACACCGTGATCTGCCCAAAGGTAGAGTTCCTCTGTATTCTCGCCATCGTAAGAGCAACGGTATAGTCCGTCAAGGTTAGCATAGAGAAGCGTGTTGTCGTCATAACAGGTGAGACACTGTCTCATGTACAGTTTCTGTGCGTCGATTTGCGCCACAATTTCCATGCCGTTTTCGGGATGCAGGGAAACCAGACAGTATTCCGATGTGTCTTTGTCGGTGGTGGGGGCGGAATACAGCATACAGCCAATCGCGCCATCCGGAAGAAGCAGCATGTTATCGATAGTATAGTCCCCGGCAATCGAATCCTCCCAAAGCAGTCCGCCGTCTTTGTCGGAAACCATAAAATGAAACCGGTTTTCGGATGTAGGGTGCCATGCCACGTACACATTGTGTGCCGCGTCTGCCATCATATCATGTTCCGGTGTGAGTGCAATCTTACCATATTCTTCATGGTAAGATTCTTCGGCAATGCTGATGGGGAGAACGGTATTTACGAGCACTTCTCCTTTGGCATTGATGATGCATACCTGACTCGTTCCGAGGCTATGGTGGGACAGGAGATATTCCTCACACCCTGCAACCGGATAAAAAGGGACGCGGCTCATATACGCCAAATCAAAAAGCTCACTGAAAAAGGAATTGAAAAATTTGGTTTCTGTCGGGGTTCCCGATTCGTCTGTAAAGCGGATGAGGGCATAGTCTTCTGTGCGGTAATCGGGGCTGTCAGAATGATAAAAGGAATAACACATAGCGCCGTCTGCGACGAGATAGTGGCGAAAGACGTCTTCAGAAGAGTCCAGGTTTAATGTGGTGCGAAAGGTTTCTTTGTAATGGTAACTGCCGTCTGCAAGCTTTTGGGCAGCGGCAGACAGGGTGGTGGAAGCGGGCTCCTCCGTCCCGGGCACATTACTCTGCTCTGTATTGTCTGCACCGGAAGGGACTTTTTTACCGCATCCGAAGAGGGACAGCACTAACCCCAGACATAAAAGTATGGAGAGAAATTTCTTTATGGCTTTCATTTTCATAGTCCTCGTTTCTGTGCCCGTTTCAGCGGCGGTAAAGCCGCGCA
>CAMWLB010000327.1 GCA_947174985.1 uncultured Lachnospiraceae bacterium
CTGTAGGACATGGCAGGTATTTCCATGCCGTCCACCTTCTGTGTCTCGCTGCCGTAATTGATGTAGATAATTACGCCATTGTCATAGGTGACCTTCCGCACCCCACCGTCTAAGATTTCATGATTGACTATCATAGCGCCGGATACATGCTTTAACGCTTCATTCACACGGTTGTATATTTCCACCGCCTCGCCCTTCCATATATTGAAGGTAGTTGCGTAATAACGGTTTAATCCGGTGTTCTTCATCTCGCTGGAATCCTTCCACGTAAACACATAGTGAGGAGCTGCGCCCGCTTCAATCATCTGCAGAACAACGCCGGTCATATCCTCTTCATCTTCGTAGTTCAAAAGCTCCGTCGAATAGGATATACATCCGTGGATAACCATTTCATAAAAAGGAATGCTCTCATCTACAATGGCATAGCTGTTATTCGTAATCGGCACGTTGATGATATCTGTACTGTAAGCAAAGCTGTAAGCATTTGCCTCGCTCGTCATCAGACGCTTGCCCGTGCCCTTTAACAGCTCAAACTGTCCCAGTACAACATCAAGAGCTTCTTCCCTGTTGATAATTTCCGTTCTCTTCTTGTCGGAAGTAAGCACATTGCCCAAATCCCTGAGAGAAATGCCGCTAACGTCGTATTTCTTAATCTTCTTCACAAACTTGCTCACATACCTTGGCAAAAACTTAGGTGAAAGCAAATCATAACGCGTTTCATAATAGTCCAGACCCGAAGTATTACGCAAGGTCGTCGGATTTACCTGTCCGAATGCCGCCACATAGCCGGAGCCATAGTAACGGGAGCTCTCTGCATTGTAGTTAAAGCCGTCATCAGCGAATGTCACCCGCTGGAACGCCACATCCACATACAACCTGCCGCCCAATCCATTTATGGCATCCTCCAGCTTTTCAAGCCCTGATTTACCACCCAGTTTTAACGGCACCTTGATATTATGCGGTGCATTATGATAATAACCGCCGTTAAACCAGCCCTGCAGGTTCATCACCTGATTGGTAATGCCGTCCTGAGAAAGCGCCTCTGCCATCTCCTTCGCCTGACCAAAGCTCGTCATGGAGAAAGTGTGCAGATACTGTGTTCCCAGAAAATGCGCTGTTTCCTTCACGCCTGCAATAACATCATAGTAAAAAGGGATATCGCCGCCCGTCTTATCCGGCGTCAGCACACCTTCCGCTATCAGACGCTCTCTGTAGTAATTAGCAAGCCCTGCATAGCCCTGATAATCCTCGCCCGGAAATGCGTAACTCACCTGCATATTGATATCGTATAAGTTTGGCTCCATTACATAAACGTCCGTGGTAGAATTACCGAACATACGAAGGTTGTCAATGTTGCGCAAAACAAAGGTCGGAAAGACATAATTATAATCGTTGTAACTGCCTGAAACACTCGCAGTTATCAGTGCAGTGGTTGCACCGTCCTCCACCGTGACAAGCATGCTTCTGTCCGTCCGGCAGATACCAAATACGGGCAGCTTCGCGCTGCTGACATTTTCAAGGGTGGTATAGGTTGATACCATGGGGTCGATATCGTAAATGTACTGTGTATAATTGTCCGCAGAAGTCTTTCCATTGTTAAAGTAAATCAGCGAACCGGAGCCGTTCGGCACAACCATATAGCCGTCCTCCGAGCTGTGTGCCGCACCCATATAGCGCAGTAACTGAATACGGTAGAGATAACATTCCCCATGCTCTACAATGCCGCTTGCAGGAATAGACACTACCAATTTATCCTGTTCCAGACGGTATTCCAGCGGAACTTCAACATAAGCGCCTGCAATATCTCCAATCTGGTATATATAACGGATACCATTTGCAATCCCTTCCGTCGAATACTGTCCCTTTGCAACGGACTGGCTATAGCTGTCGTAGTTGCTGGACCGCACGTCTGCATTGTAGTACTGCACCACAAGCTGGGACTTTAAGTAATTGATATTCGCTGCGTTTGCTATGCTGTCCTCCTCAGGGTTCTGGGGATTGGAATAGGTGATGGAACCGTCACGCTTGTCATACACAGCTATATTGGCAGTTTTCGTGTCTGTATAAAGCTTCAGGAATTCATTTTCACACACAAGCTCATACCCGGACACATCGCTCTTTGCCTCCGGCACGGGAGTAAAGACGCCGCCCTGCTCATACTCATAGGAGCCAAGATATTTCTTGTATCCGCCATACCACATATAATGAATGAAATAATATGCCAGATAAAAGATTCCTACCGCGGCCGCAATCCCTACCAGACTGAGCACTACCTTTTTGGTCTTGCTCATGGGCTGTTTCGTTTTCTTTTTCTTAGAAGATTTCATTATCCTGCCTCCTACGTCCTAAATATAAGTTCCGTGTACACGCTCTTACAGAAGTTTACCACCATGCCTAAAAGGTTGCTCAAAAGCAGCAGCAAAAAGATGATGATTAACATGGCAAGCACTGTCAGAAACAGGGTCAGAAGCGTTTTACCCAACGTGTAATTATGCACCTGCATAATGCCAATCAGAATCATAATCACGCCGTAGGCAATCCCTATCACCAGTATCAAAGTGTAAAACGCCTGCTCGTCATCCGCGATAAACTGGCTGACAATCGTTGCAAGAACAAGCACAAAACTGATTGGAACCGTCCCATAGCCCACCGCTATGGCAATGTCCTTCATCCTGCCCTCGCCATTCATCAGACAGGTGATGGACCAGTTGCTGACACACAGCAGCAGATAGAAGGAAAGAACACCAATAAGCTCAAACAAACTATCCACTGTTCTCGGATCCAAATCATTTACCACAAAGCTGGCAAGCAGCCTGTTTGCCGTAAAACAGCAGGAAAACACAATAACCATCAGAATTGCAAGGGGGACGCTTCCTCTGTCCCTATGGCGTATCCAGTAATAGCCGTCCATAGGATGAGAAATCGTATACAGCATATACTGCCATTTTTCCTTTGAAAAAAACTTACGCATCTATGGAGCCCCCTTTCTTTTTCTTTCTTATTTTCTTTACTACCGTAAGTACCACAATCAAGAGTAAAATACCTGTCAGGAAATAACTTGCATTCTTTGTCAGCATGGCATTGCGGTAACGTCTGTAGGCAACTGAATAATGGTCACGGCTCATACCGAGCTTTAAGTATTTCATTGCCTGTACATAGTCGCCTGCCGTCAGGTATGCCTTGCCGATACCGGTATTGGCAAGTTCATTGTTTTCATCGAGCTCCAATACTCTCTGCCAAAGTGCTACTGCCTCGGTTTCATCGCCGTCATAGCGAAGAGAAACCGCTTCATTAATCAGCCTTCCGTACTCGGTTTCGCTAAAGCAGATGATTTCGCCTCTGGTGGCATCCAGCACCACGATCATGCCGCCGATATCCTCCACAGCCACCGGCATGGAGAAGGTTCCCGTCTGGGTTCCCAACCCGCCGAAAATATAGAGCAGGTTTCCTTCATGGTCATATGTAAAAATACGTCCCCTCTTCCTGTCCAGACAGGAGTAAATACCGTTGCCGCGGTAAACCACATCCGTAAACTGGGACGGTCCGGCATAATCCGTCGTACCTTGAATCCAAAGGTCTCCGCCTACGTTTTTATTTTCACCCTTCTTGATAACGTCCTCGCCTCGGGGATTCAGTCTTCTCACGCCCTGCACGCCATTGGGTTCGATATTGGAAGCATATACGAAGACGTCCGGA
>CAMWLB010000328.1 GCA_947174985.1 uncultured Lachnospiraceae bacterium
CTGTGCAGTCAAATAGAGACCTTCCTTCTTGAATTGTATGTACAATAATGCTGCTTACAGCATGGGAACCGAAAACGCGGGACAGTCCTGAGACTAGGCTCGAAATTGTCTGAAAAATATTTCAGACAAAACAAAGCAGTTCCGGCAGAATTGTGCCGTTTTCATACACAACGGGTTAGAAACCGGCCGCATACACAAATGCATGCGGCCTTTTCCTGTTCTTTTTAAGAATTGTCTCTTATTTTTAAACACTTCATTAAAGAGGTATTTAACGAATAGTTGGTTGGATGCGCCAAGGCAGTGGTACCGGCCGGCCTCAAAGCTGCTGGTTATTGACTGCGGCAAGGATGGTTTCCGGGTCAATGACCTGTTTTGCGGTCTGCTCGCCGATGATCAGGGCATCCGTCATCAGGTTGTCGATCATGCGGGCATTGCCCTGTGCGTACCCGTGGACGGCGGATAAAGCGGCTTCACTTAAGATGGAAAGGCTGCCGCCGGCAGTCTGTATCTTATGGGAGATATATTTTGCCACTTCCTCATCGGAGAGTCCCTGAAAATCATAATGGACAACGACCCTCTGACGGAGCGCTTCATTGACAGGCTTAGCAAGGGTGCGGTTAAAATAAGATTCCCCGCACAGGATGAGGGTAAAACAGTTTAAGGAGTCATAGCCGTGGTTCATGATCAGTTTGAGGTCATTTAAAATAGCCGGGGAAAGGTACTGGCACTCATCAATGGCAAGACAGAGGGGACGCTTCTTTTCATGGTAGAGATAATATACCTGCTCCTGCACAGCCTTAAACATCTGGGGTTTGGAGCCACATGGTTCCACTCCAAGGACAGAACACAGGAGATGATAGAATTCCCGGATGCCGACCGTAGAGAGGCAGATATACTCCATATGTCCCAGGTTCTGGTTTATGCTTTTGGCAAAACAGCGCAGGCAGAAGGACTTGCCCATGCCGGGCTGTGCGGTAAAGACGCCGATGCCCCGGACATCCCGTACATAGGAGAGGCGGGAGGACATCTGCTTAAAATCGCTTGACAGGAAACAGTCCTTCTCTTTCTGGCACTGTTTGTCAAAAGGATTAAAGGAAAGACCGTAATAATCCGTGAACATCAGTCTTCACCCCCGATCTTTGTGTAATCGATGGGAAGAGGGTTCTCCCGTTTTGTGCGGCAGTTGGCATTTTTATCCGTGGCACGGATGGGGAAATGCTGTCCTTCATAAAGGATGAAGGCCGAGTCCATGTCTTCCGGCAGGTAGCGGATCTCCACTTTCTGGGAGATGAACTGCATGGGGACATCATAGCTGATACAATCGATAGGGACGGTAGCGTCTTTTTTTACTTTGCGGGTGACGCGGTTTAAGAAGCATTCCTCCAGCCATTCCCGTGAGCGGGGGAGCCTCACGTGTTCCTTTGTGGCCTGGTATCTCTCAAAGGGGGCACACCCGATCCCTGCGTGGTAACCGGTGTTATACGAACGGATGTAATCCCTGAGGAGAGCGTTAAATTCATGCAGGGAATGGATCTGATCGAGGTCAAGCCCGTATAAAAGTTTTTCCCGCATCGTCCTGAAATTCCGCTCCACCTTGGCTTTGGCAGCGCCATCCCGTACAGGGGCATGTAAAAGCACTGTCCCGATAGAGCCGCAGATCAGGGAGAGCTGGTTATCTATGTAGGGAGAGCCGTTGTCGGTATAAAGTTTGTCCGGAATGCCGTAGGTGGAGACTGCCGCCTTAAGGACCTTCTGGAAGCCGTAGGAATTATCGCTGTAGGACATCCCTGCGCCGACAATCATGCGGGAATGGTCGTCGATGATGACGACAAGATAGACCTTATGGGCTTTTTTGTCTGCTGCATCATTGATGTAACAGAAGTGGCAGGTATCAGCCTGCCACATCCTTCCGAAGGAATCCTCTTCAAACGCTTTTCTGTCTTTCAGGTTCAGTTCCCGTGAAGATTTCAAGCCGTTGTTCCTTATGAAACGCTGTACGGCATCCACGCTGACGCTTGCCGGAATAAAGGCGTCCTGCACAAGGCGGATATGGATCTGGGTGGCATTCAGCCGCGGATATTTCTCTTTCAGACGGCAGATTTCTTCGATTGCCGTATCGGGCAGTGCGCGGGGGATGCCTTTGTCGGAACGGGTCTTTGGCACAAGTGCATCGAATCCGCCTTTTTTGTAGAGGTAGTGCCATTTCTGTGGTGTTTTCCAGCTGTACTTCACCTGCCTGCCATCCGGTAAAGTAAGAGGTTCCCTTGTGATACGCATGAAGTATGCCGTATCGCTTTCATCGGGAACAAGCCCCTGCACAAGCGGGGCAATGAGAGCAAAGCGGAACTGGGCGGTCTTTATGGCAGCGTCCTGGTCAAGCGCCTGTTTTTGGTTGTTTTTCTTTTCTTCCATGTGAAAGCCTCCTTTTTTTGTAGTCCTCTTTATGATAAAGGAGGCAGAAAACAGAGTCGATTCACAGGTCGTGGCAGAAAGGGCAAAAGTTTGCAGGGGCAAAATGGGGTCTTTGACAGTTCGCCGGATTTTTGTGTGACTGGAGGAAACTGAAGGTGGTCAGGCGTAAGAATGCATCATGGAATCGAGAATAAGAGTCTGCCATGACCTCTTCCAGAAAAGTGCAGGCAGGAAGGGACATGTCACGCACCATGCCGAGCCAGTCTTTCTTATGGAGCAGGAACTGTTTTTTAAAGCGGTAGATGGCAGGAGGTGTGATGAGGTATTTTTTGCAGATGCCGCGCACGGTCAGATGTCTGTTAAAGTAGTCGCACAGGACCAGCAGGATCATGGGGAGGGAGTAAGACAGATAGGGAACGATGAAATCCGGCAGGAGTGCATGGGATTTTCCACAGGAGCACTGCACACGAGGGACTCTCAGGCGAAGCACTTCCGGCTTCCCATCAAGGAAGGCAACAAGGTTTCGTTCATAGCTTCCCCTAGGGCGGCAGGTTCCTTTTGCACCACAGTAAGGGCAGACCATGAGAAACAGCGGGTTCTGATTGAGACACTGCTGGTATAGGATTCTGATATGCAGGATTGAATCTTTTAACTTGCAATCAAGGGCATTTAATCGTATCATAATCTTGAGGGTCAGCCTGGCGTTCCTGCAATGGCAGGACGGCATGGCTGGATTCATACAAAGAGGGAGACCGACTTTAGCGGGTGGGCTCCCTCTTTTCTATTGTCTGTCATCTAGGCAATATATCGACGCAGCTGTCTGCATTCTATAACGAAAAAAGTGTGCAGTAAGAAACAGCACACTCGTATAGCTGACATTTTTACTTTGCGAATTTAATTTGCAGGAAAGTTGCAGTAGGTGGGTACTTTATTTCGCCGCGTTACAATTTATACACCAAGCATGTGTAGAGATATGTGAACTTATGGAAGGTTATGTGAAATGGACACTTAGCATGAAAGTCTGAAAAACGTCGGGAAATAAGGTTTTGTAGACTTATGAAAGGTTATGTGAAGTTCACGAAATAATAGCCCATCCTTACAAAAATGTAAGTTACTGAAAGGAAATGTAAGCTGGATACATGGCAGGACATTTCCTTTTTGGTTATTATAAGGATGTGGATGTCATGAAAGTCTATAAGCTATATGTGCGGGAGGTCGATTATGTCGCTGCTTACAGTAAAAAATGTGAAAAAAACATATAC
>CAMWLB010000329.1 GCA_947174985.1 uncultured Lachnospiraceae bacterium
CATTCCTGCAGCCTTGTAAATGCGCGCTTTGTAAAGCCGCTTGACGAGGCCATGGTAGAAAAAGCGGCGGCAGGGCACGACCTGCTTGTCACGATGGAAGAAAATGTGGCGAGCGGCGGCTTTGGCGAGCGGGTGCAGAGCTTTTTAAACGAAAAGGCTATGGCGGTAAAGGAGTTGTCAATTGCCATACCTGACGCCTATGTGGAGCATGGCAGTGTGGAGCTTTTAAAGAAGGAGCTTTTGATGGATGCGGACAGTGCGGCGGCGCGCATTATGGAGAAGCTGAAAAAGAATTGAGGAATACATGAAGGAAAGACTGGATGTCATTCTGGTTTCCGGCGGGCTTGCGGAATCCAGGGAAAAGGCGAAAGCCGTCATTATGGCGGGCTCTGTATTTGTGGACGGGCAGAAGGAAGACAAAGCCGGAGCCATGTTCGACAGGGAAAAGGTAAAGATAGAGGTAAAGAGCAGCGCCCAGCGCTATGTGAGCAGGGGCGGCTATAAGCTGGAAAAGGCAATCAATTGCTTTGGCGTTTCGATAGAGGGAAAAGTATGCATGGACATTGGCGCATCCACGGGCGGCTTTACGGACTGTATGCTGCAAAACGGGGCGGTAAAGGTCTATTCGGTGGATGTGGGACATGGACAGCTTGACTGGAAGCTGCGCAATGACGCCCGCGTGGTCTGCATGGAAAAAACAAACTTCCGCTATATGGTGCGGGAGGATATTGCGGAGGAGCCGGATTTTGCCTCCGTGGACGTGTCCTTTATTTCACTCACCAAAATTCTGTTTCCGTTACGACGGATTTTAAAGGATGGCGGCAGCGTGGTCTGCCTGATTAAGCCCCAGTTTGAGGCGGGGCGCGAGAAGGTAGGAAAAAAAGGCGTAGTCAAGGAACCGGCGGTGCACAGGGAGGTTATCTGCAAGGTGCTTGATTTTGCGGACAGCCTTGGCTATACCGCAGATGCACTCGACTATTCGCCCATCAAGGGGCCGGAAGGCAATATCGAATACCTGCTGCTGCTTACGCTGCACAGGGAAAGCAGGCCCTTGCGCGAAGCGTTTTCCGAGCAGGATGCGGAGCGGGAGCTTGCGCGCATAATGGAAGAAGGGACGGGCATATCGGGACAGGATATGTGGCGGCACATTGTAGAAGAAACGGTAAAAAAAGCGCATGAGGAGCTGGATGCGAAATGAAACATTTCTGTATTTACACCAACAGCCATAAGGATAAAAATTTTGTGCTGACGGAAAGGCTGCGAGCCTTTCTCGCAGAACAGGGAGTCCGCTGCGATGTCAGAGTCATGGGTGAGGACAGCGCGGGACAGGCGGAGACGGGCGCAGACTGCATTTTGGTGCTGGGGGGAGACGGTACCATGTTAAAAGCGGCAAGGGAGTTTGGCGGCAGGAACAGAGTGCCGCTCTTAGGCGTCAATCTGGGCAATCTGGGCTACCTGACGGAAGTGGAGCCGGAGAGCGCGGAAGCGGCGCTGACACAGCTTTTGCGAGGGGATTACGAGCTGGAAAGCCGCATGATGATAAGCGGTACGGTCTATAAAGAGGACGGCACAAAGCAGGAGGAGTGGGCGCTCAACGATATTGTCATCAGCAAATCGGGCAGCCAGCAAGTGCTGCGCGTTCACCTCTATGTCAACCGCAGGCTGCTGTATAAATATCTTGCGGACGGCATTATTGTGACGACCCCGACAGGCTCGACGGGCTATAATCTGTCCGCGGGGGGACCCATTGTGGAGCCTTCGGCAAGGCTTATCGTGGTAACCCCGGTCTGCCCGCATACCATGAACCAGAGGAGCATTGTGCTCTCGCCGCAGGACGAGGTAGTCATTGAAATTCCGGCGGGAACGGAGGGGCAGATACAGATGGCGGCAGTTAATTTTGACGGCTGCAGCGTGGCATTAAAGACGGGGGATGCTGTGCGGATTGTGCAGTCGGAAAGAACAACAGATTTTGTAAAGCTCGGAAGGGCGGGCTTTTTAGAGGTGCTTCATAAGAAAATGAGCGAAAACTAAATTTCAGCCTTTGAAAACGCGCGGCCCGCGCAGATAGGAGCTTTTATGAAAAAGACAAGACACGCCAAGATAATTGAAATCATTGAAACCTATGATGTGGAGACGCAGGAGGAGCTGGCGGCTTATTTAAAGCAGGCGGGATATGATGTGACGCAGGCTACCATATCGAGGGATATCAGGGAATTAAATCTGTCAAAGGTTCCTGCCGGCGGCAGGCAGAAGTATATCGTGTTAAAGCAGGACGACAGCAGGCTGTGGGATAAATACAGCCGTATCCTGACGGATGGGTTCTATTCCATGGACATGGCGCAGAATATACTGGTGATTAAGACGGTATCCGGCATGGCAATGGCGGTTGCTGCCGCTGTGGACGCCATGAAATTCAAGGAGGTTGTAGGCACCATTGCGGGAGACGACACCATCATGGTTGCAGTCAGAAACCTGGAGGATTCGAAAAGTCTGATGGAGAAAATACGCAGTATGGTAGAAGTATAAAAGTACAAAATGAAATTGTGGGGTAAATAAATGTTATTAAGCTTACACGTAAAGAATCTGGCGCTGATAGAGGAGGCGGAAGTGGAATTTGCACCGGGGTTAAATATCCTGACAGGTGAGACCGGTGCGGGAAAGTCCATTCTGCTCGGCTCTGTCAATCTGGCGCTGGGGGCAAAGGCAGATAAGGATTTGATTCGGAGAGGGGCGGAGTATGCGCTGGCAGAGCTGACCTTTTCGGATGACGACGAGAGGATTCGGGAAAAGCTTTCAGAGATGGAACTGCCCTGTGAGGAGGGAGCGGTGACAATCAGCCGCCGCCTGCAGACGGGCAGAAGTGTCAGCCGTATCAACGGGGAAACCGTGAGCGCCAGACAATTAAAGGAACTGTCCGAACTCCTTCTGGATATCCACGGACAGCATGAGCATCAGTCCCTTCTGCACAAAAAAAAGCATCTGGAAATTCTGGACGCCTATGCAGGGGAGGAAATTTTGACGCCCTTAAAAAAGGTAAGGGAGTTGTTTCACGAGAAAAACCGCATATGGAATGAGATAACGGGACAGGAGATGGACGAGGCAAAGAGAAAGCGGGAAACGGAGCTGGCTCTTTTTGAATTTGATGAAATCGAGCAGGCGGCGCCCATAGCGGGAGAGGATGAGGAGCTGGAAAGCAAGTACCGCCGCATGGCAAACAGCCGTAAAATCGGGGAGTCGCTCGGCGCGTGCTACCGATTCAGCGGCGGAGAAGAGGAAGGAGCTTCCTTTTTTGTCAGCAGGGCGGTGCGGGAGCTGTCACAGGCAGCGGTCTATGACGACGGACTTAGGGGGCTTTCAGAGCAGATTACAGAAATCGAGTCGCTTTTAAATGATTTCAACAGGGAGCTTTCCGACTATCTTGCCGATATGGAGTTTGACGGGGCGGATTTTGCCGCTGTGGAGGAACGTTTAAACAGTCTGAATCATTTAAAAGAAAAATATGGAAAAACAATCGAAGAAGTTCTTGCATACAAAGAGGAACTTTCGGAAAAAATAGAAAAGCTGAACGATTACGAAAGTTATATGGCTCTTTTAAAAAAGAAATATGATGAGACGGAAAAGCGCTTATAAAAAGCTGTGAAGAGGTTTCCGCACTTCGCAAAAAACAGGC
>CAMWLB010000330.1 GCA_947174985.1 uncultured Lachnospiraceae bacterium
GTGACACTGATTACCCGTCCCCGGCGCTTCGGGAAGACCCTGACCATGAGCATGGTGGAAAAATTTTTTTCGGTGGAATATGCGGACAGGAGTGACTTGTTTAAGGGACTGCATATATGGGAAGAAGAAAAGTATCGTGGGCTTCAGGGGACATATCCCGTGATTTCCATTAGCTTTGCCGGCATAAAAGAGGCAGATTACGCAACAACTCGGAGAAAAATCTGTCAGATCATTGCGGAGGAATACGTCAGATATGATTTCCTGCTTGAAGGGGATTGTCTGGCTGAGTTAGAAAAAGCAGCTTTTCATAGGAAAACAATTGATATGGACGATGTGGATGCAACGCTTGCCCTCAATCAGCTATCACTTTATTTGTCCCGATATTATGGGAAAAAGGTGATTATTCTTCTTGACGAATATGACACGCCCATGCAGGAAGCGTATGTAAACGGATACTGGGAGGAAATGGCGGCTTTTACCAGGAGCCTGTTCAATGCCACCTTTAAGACGAACCGTTATCTGGAGCGGGCTATTATGACTGGTATTACCCGGGTAAGCAGGGAATCTATGTTTTCAGACCTGAATAATTTGAAGGTGGTCACTACCACCTCGGAAAGGTATTCGGACTGTTTTGGCTTTACAGAGGGAGAGGTTTTTGCGGCGTTGGAAGAATTCGGCCTGTCAGACCGAAAGGAAGAGGTAAAGCAATGGTATGATGGATTCTCTTTTGGAAGTTATACGGATATCTATAATCCGTGGTCCATTATTAATTATCTGGATACGGGAGAGGTGGCGTCTTACTGGGCGAATACCAGTTCCAACAGTTTGGCGGAGAAGCTGATCCGGGAGGGAAGCCCGGAGATTAAGATGACTATGGAGAGTCTGCTGCAGGGCAAGACTTTTCATGCTTCATTTGATGAGCAGATTGTGTTCAGTCAGCTGGGGCAGGGCGATGACGCCGTGTGGAGTTTGTTCCTGGCGTGCGGTTATCTGAAGGTCATGCACTATGAGTTTAACAAGGTGCGCAGGAGGCCGGAATACGATCTGAAACTGACGAATATGGAAGTACAGATGATGTTCGAGCAGATGGTTGAAGGCTGGTTTGGAGGATGCCACAGGGTGAGAGGCGCATTTCTCCAGGCTTTGCTGGCAGACGATCTGGAGACTATGAATGAATATATGAATGACATTTCCTCCACATTGTTCAGCAGCTTTGACACAGGGAAAAAGCCATCTGAAAGGACACAGCCAGAGCGGTTTTATCATGGTTTTGTACTGGGCCTGATGGTGGAACTGCGGGGGAGGTATATCATTACTTCCAATAGAGAGAGTGGGCTGGGGCGGTATGATATTATGCTGGAGCCGTTGGATGCATATGAGGACGCATTTGTGATAGAATTTAAGGTGGCGCACACAGGAAAGGGTGAAACTCTGGAAAATGCAGTGGAGGCCGCATTGGAACAGATAGAGAAGAAGCAATATGAGACTGTGCTGCGAAGCAGAGGGATTTCCGAGGGGAAGATACGGAAGTATGGTTTTGCGTTCGCAGGAAGCAGGGTGCTGATTGGGAAGGCGAAGTAAGTAATAAGATATAACGAGCATATATTTGCTGTATTTTTGCCTTTTTTCTTGCCTGCCATAGCTTCATATGGTAAAATTTCCATGAAAATCCAAGGACAAAACGGTGTACCACCCGGTGCTGCGCCAACAGCACCGGGCAAGGATGGTATTTACGCTACCACACAATACAGACCCGGGTCTGCGATACACGCATACTTATTATACGTTAGCTGCTTTCTATTTACAAGGGTAGAAATGGAGTTTGAGCAGGGACGATATATGAGGATGCGTTATTGCAGTGCTTTGTGCCCCTATTTTGGGACGAGGTGTTAAGAGTGGATGCGCTTACACCTCGTTCTTGTTATTTCAACACCAAAAGAATGTGGAGGGACAGAGTATGAGAAGACAGAAGTGGAAGAAATGGGTAATGGCGGCAGTCATGGCGGGAATGCTGGCTGAACAGACTGGATTCCTGACGGCACAAGCGGCGGATATGCCGGAAACGGAGGTGCTGACAGAGGAAATACAAGAGCCGGAAATAGAGGCAGCCGCATTGTCAGAAGTATCCGAGGTAAAAGAAGAGGTTCAGGCTTTAGGTATTACATATACGGTGGACGGGGATACTGTGACGATTACAGGGGAAGGCACACAGATGGACTGTGATTATGGTCTTTGGGGGGATGCATTGCCAAGGGCGAAACATGTCAAGTTTGAAAATTGTAAAATAATAGGGAGTATGGAGTGTTTTTTCTATGTTAAAGAGGCAGATGAGCTTATTGTTGAGAGTATTGACTTATCCGGCCTTGATACAAGTAATGTGACGGACATGTTTTATATGTTCTGCGACTGCAGTAGGCTGGTGAGTGTGAATATGAGTGGCGTTGACACGAGCAATGTAACGAATATGATGGGTATGTTTGCTGGCTGTAGTAGTCTGACAAATGTAGACGTGAGCGGCTTTGATACGAGCAATGTGATGGATATGCAGGCGATGTTTTCTGATTGTAGTAGTCTGACCAATATAGACGTGAGCGGCTTTGATACGAGCAATGTGAAGAGTATGTGGGGTATGTTTAGTGGCTGTAGCAGCTTAACAAATCTGGATGTGAGTGGTTTTGATACCAGTAATGTGACGGATATGTCCGATACGTTTAAAGACTGTAGCCAATTAACGAATTTGAATGTGAGCAGTTTTAATACCAGTAGAGTGACAAATATGTCTAATATGTTTTCTGGCTGTAGCAGTTTGACGAATCTTGACGTAAGCAGATTCGATACCAGTCTGCTTACATCCGATGGTTGGGGAAGCATAGAGGGTATGTTTTTTGGTTGCAGCAGTTTGGTAAGTCTTGATCTGAGCAGTTTTGATCTGAGCAAGGTTTCATATGCGATAAATGGTTATGTAGTTAGTCCGCCGGATGTGCTATCTGGCACAAATATTACTGTAATAAAAACACCATATGCACTTGGCTGGGGATATATCGACTTGCCAGATACCTTTGTCGATCCAAGTGGCAGAGAAACAAATCGAGTGACAGAGGACTTCTGCAATATGACTTTGATTAGAAAGAGTGCAGACGTGCCAGTGGTTCCGACCCCAACGCCGACACCCACTTCGACACCAGGTCCAATGGTCACACCTGATCCCACCCCAGGTCCGGTAGTCGATGACCAGACCCAGGCTCAGGTCGGCAGCTTTGTCTCCCGCATGTACACGGAGGCCCTGAACCGCGATTCTGAACCGGCGGGTCAGGAGTATTGGACCAATCGCTTACTTAACCATGAAACGGACGGCGCGGGCATTGCCCATGGTTTTATCATGAGCGAGGAGTTCCAGAAGCGGAACCTGACGGATGAGGAATTTGTAGATGTGCTGTATAGAACTTTCTTAAACAGAGAGGAAGGGCTGGAAGAGCAGAACTATTGGTTATCCAAACTGGCGGATGGTAATTCAAGAGGCTATGTGCTGGCTGGCTTCGTGAATTCCGAGGAGTTCAATATTCTCTGTGACAGCTATGGTATTATCCGGGGAACGCTGAGAGAGGACGGAATTCCCCGCACCCTGGGTATACGTCCGTTTGTGGAACGGCTGTATACCAA
>CAMWLB010000331.1 GCA_947174985.1 uncultured Lachnospiraceae bacterium
CATGAGGATATCGGATGCAGTCGGCATATGCAAGACCGTTAGACTTGCAAAAAAGAAGTATCCGCTAATCTATTCGTCCGATCCCTGAGGAAATATTTGGTATCCTGATGCAGTTGGAGAACACGGCGACAGATATGGTGCTGGCTGCATGGCTGCAGCCGGATAACGAAGCACTGTGCCGTCAGCTGGCACCGTATTTTTACATTCGTGCCCAGAAGGAGACGGATAACCGCCCGTATCTTGCGCCGCTTAGGAAATGCCGCGCGCAGAGCTGCAAAGGGCTTGCCGTACATTATTTCAGAAACATGAAGCGGACTGTCGGCGCAGGGGAAATCAAAAGTTACATGGAGCAGCTTCCGGGAAGCGCCGCCGCGAAAGCAGAAGAGGCAGGTCAGGTGCTTTTGCTTCTGCAAAAGGGAATCATAAAGGGATGGGGCAACTGTGTTGCTGCGCTGGCAGCTTATATACAAGAACAAAAAGCGCAGGCGTGATTTTTTCTTAAAATAGCAGATAAAAATTGTTGTGCGCAAAGCTGCGCGGAAATGGAGAAAAAATGGAGCAGAACAATGTACAGAGACTGCCTGCGGAGCAGCTCTTTCAAAAAGAAATCGATGCACTGATTGCAGCGGAAAAGGATCCTGTGCCCACGGGCTGGCGGATGTCCCCCCGTTCCGTGCGCACCTATATTTGCGGCGGCAGGGTTGGCGGAATGGAAATCACCCCAAAATATATCGGTCAGGAACGTCTGGTAGAAATTGCCATTGCCACGTTGGTAACGGACAGGGCGCTGCTTTTAATCGGGGAGCCCGGTACGGCGAAAAGCTGGCTGTCGGAGCATCTGGCGGCCGCTATCAACGGGGATTCCACCAAGGTAATTCAGGGAACGGCGGGAACCACGGAGGAACAAATCCGGTATTCATGGAATTACGCCATGCTGATTGCGCAGGGACCGTCTTTGGACGCCATGTTGAAAAGCCCTGTGATGACAGCCATGGAGACGGGTACGATTGCCCGGGTGGAGGAAATATCAAGATGTGCCAGCGAGGTACAGGACGCGTTGATTTCCATTTTGTCTGAAAAACGGATTTCCGTACCGGAGCTCAATATGGAGGTTCCGGCGCAGAAAGGCTTCTCCGTGATTGCTACGGCAAATACGCGGGATAAGGGCGTCAATGAGATGTCAGCCGCTTTAAAGAGACGATTCAATATTGTGGTGCTGCCTGCTCCGGCAGATTTGGATGCCGAAATGGAAATTGTAAAGACCAGAGTGGAACAGCAGGCCGGAAATCTGGACTTAAACGCCGCCCTTCCCGCAGAAGAGGTAGTGGAGAAGGTCTGTACGGTTTTCAGGGAGCTGAGAAGCGGGGAAACCTTGGATCGCAGCCAGAAGGTAAAGACCACGACAGGCGTTTTGTCCACGGCGGAAGCAATTTCCCTTTTGTGCAACAGTATGGCGCTTGCAGGAAGCTTTGGAAACGGACAGATTGCCGACAGCGATTTGGCGGCCGGACTGCAGGGCGCAGTGGTGAAGGAGGAGGAAAAGGACTCCCTCGCATGGAAGGAATACTTGGAGAACGTGATGAAGAAAAGAGGTTCCCGCTGGGCAGGGCTTTACCGGGCATGCAGGGAACTCAATCAATAAGGAGCTGAAATGATGAGCAATGAGCCGTTCTTTTTTGGAATCAGGCATCTGTCTCCGGCAGGGGCATTTTATCTGCGGCAGTTTTTGGAGGAAAAGCGTCCGAAAATGGTGCTGGTAGAGGGCCCCTGTGATTTGGAGGATACGCTTGTACATATACAAAATCCTGTCACAAAACCGCCGATTGCGGTACTGGCATATACAAAAGAGGCTCCGGTGCGGACCATTCTCTATCCCTTTGCGGAATATTCGCCGGAATACCAGGCGGTGCTCTGGTGCGGGGAGAATGGGGCTGCGTGCCGTTTTATGGATTTACCCACAGATGTATTTCTGGCGCTTCCATCGGTAGAAGAGGCCGCGCAGGGCGAGGAGGACAAATTTCATGTCTACCGCGCACTGGACAGACAGACCGGAGAGGACGGGCACGAGACTTTCTGGGAGCGTGTGCTGGAACAGGCGGGAAGTGCAGAAGGGTATCATCAGGGTTCTAATTTGTTTGGAAAAAGCCTGCGGGAGCTGACGCAGGAAAAAGACAGTGACTGGGCGGAAATTACGCTTCGTGAAGCGTGGATGCGGGAAAAAATCAGGGAGGCAGTGAGCGAGGGCACAGAGCCGGAAGAAATTGTCGTAGTGACCGGCTCCTATCATGTGGAAGGGCTGAAAAGCTGGAATCAGGCGCCTTCACCGGAAGAAAAAAAGAGGCTGGATAGCATGCCCCGAGTGGAAGCAAGCCACACGCTGATGCCTTATTCTGATTATCGGCTTTCCTCACGCTCCGGTTATGGCGCGGGAAATAAAGCGCCTGCTTATTATGCACTTTTATGGGAATCGCTGCAGGCAGAAAGCCCCATGCGGACGGCTTACGGCTATCTGTCCAAAATTGCAGGCTATCAGAGAAACAGCGGCACGCCGGTTTCCTCCGCGGAGGTAATAGAGGCAGTGCGCCTTTCCCACGAACTGGCGCGGCTGCGGGGCGGGCAGATTCCTGCGCTCAGGGATTTGCGGGATGCCGCGGTAACCTGTCTGGGCAGCGGCAATATGGCTTCCATCAGTCTGGCGGTGGCTGACACGGAGATTGGCACGAATATCGGCAGCCTGCCGGATGGCGTGAGCCGCACCAGCATACAGGAGGATTTCTACCGGCAGCTAAAGGAACTGAGGCTGGAAAAATACCGTGATATCACGGCGCAGGACTTGGCGCTGGATTTGCGTGAAAAACGAAATGTGGCTTCTGAAAAATCAGCGTTTCTGGATTTGCACCGTTCCTTTTTCCTGCACCGGCTCCGTGTATTGGGCGTGAGCTTTGCAGCAGAAAAAAAGAAACAGCAGGATAATGCCACATGGGGCGAGCAGTGGGTTCTGCGCTGGACACCGGAGGCGGAGATAGAGCTGGTGGAAGCTGCGTTAAAAGGGGATACCGTTGTGCAGGCGGCCGCCTTTCAGATGAAGGAACAGGCAGATAGCACAGGCGGCATAGGTGCTATGGCACAGATGATAGAGGATTCTTTTCTGTGTGGTATGCCGGCTGCGGCCGCGTATGCCACGGATATGCTGGCGCGCAGGGCAGTGGATGCAGTTTCGCTGGAGGAGCTTGCAAAAACGGCGGAACGGCTGTCTGCGGTAATCCGTTTCGGAGGTATCAGACAGGTGGATGATGCGCCTCTGCTCCCCATTCTGGAAAAAATTTTTTACCGTGCCTGTCTTTTGCTTCCCAATGCCTGTGTCTGCGACGACAGCGCGGCAAATACCGTGATAACCGCCATGCAGCAGCTAAATATGGCGGCGCTTTCCCATGAATTTTTAAAGCAGGATGCTTGGCTGGATGCACTGTGGAAGGTGGCGGACAGGGACGATTTGAATACCAGACTGTCCGGCTTTGCGGCGGCAATTCTGCTGGAGCGGGGGCAGATGGATACAGAAAGACTCAAACTTGAGGTTATGCGCCGTCTGTCCTTTGGCCCGCCTGCCGATTTGGGGGCAGGCTGGTTTGAGGGGCTTGCCA
>CAMWLB010000332.1 GCA_947174985.1 uncultured Lachnospiraceae bacterium
CCTCTGCATCCTGACTTTTTCGTCCCTGCTGTCTCTCCTTCTTTTTTATTTATATTTCTGCACATTTTACAGCAAATTTTTATCTTAATTATAATGCTTATCGGCAGTTTTGTCCACAAAAAACAGTGCCAGCAACCAAAGTTACCGGCACTGTCTGCGATGCGTCCTGCACGCTAGCAGGGGAAGAGGGGATCGAACCCCCGTTTACGGTTTTGGAGACCGCCGCACTACCGCTGTACTATTCCCCTTCATTCTGTTCATCAATGCCAAAACGCTAAGCCTTTGCACCAACAGATTGTATTATACCATAAGCCCCCTTGCAAGGCAAGCAGAATTTTTTTGATTTTACGAGTAAAATTTTACCCGGCGGAATTTATCCTACAAATCCAATCGCATCCTGCACGCTTGTCACTCCCGCTATACGGATGCCCTCCATCCCTCTCAACGCTTCCGCATTTGCCGCGGGAAGAATACAGAGGGTAAAGCCCAGCTTCTTTGCTTCCTGTACACGCTTTTCCGCCATACTCACCGCGCGCACCTCACCGCTTAAACCAACCTCTCCAAATACCACCGTCTTTTCGTCTATCGGCTTGTTGCGAAAGCTGGACACAATGGCCATCACCATGCCCAAATCCATGGCAGGCTCCATCAGCTTCATACCGCCCGCGACGTTCACATAGGCGTCACAGCCGCTCATCTGCAGACCAAGACGCTTTTCCAGCACTGCCATCAGAAGGTTGACGCGGTTAAAGTCGGTGCCGGTCGCCTGTCTTCTCGGAATCCCAAAGTTGCTGTGACATACAAGCGCCTGTATCTCCGTCATCAGAGGGCGCGTCCCTTCCACGGAGCATGCCACCACACAGCCGCACGCCCCCTCGGGCCTGCCATTCAACATAAACTCAGAAGGATTTTCCACCTGAATCAGTCCCTCCTCCTTCATCTCAAAGACGCCGATTTCATTGGTGGAACCAAAACGGTTCTTCACGCCGCGCAGAATCCGGTAGGATGCATGACGGTCTCCCTCAAAGTAGAGCACCGTATCCACCATATGCTCTAACACCCTCGGTCCGGCAACGGTTCCCTCCTTCGTCACATGTCCGACGATAAACACAGACACACCAACACCCTTTGCAAGCTGCAAAAGCACACCGGTGGACTCCCGTACCTGGGAAACGCTGCCCGGCGCCGCTGAAACATTTTCATTGTACATCGTCTGGATGGAGTCAATGATAACCACCTTTGGCGTATATTTCTTGATGGTTTCCTCTATAATCTCCAGATTTGTCTCACAAAAAAGAAGCAGATTGTCGTTAAACGCGCCAATACGCTCCGCCCGCATTTTAATCTGCTTTAGGGATTCCTCACCCGATATGTAAAGCACCCGGCTTCCGTTAAGTGCCATGAAACGGCACATCTGCAAAAGCAGGGTGGACTTGCCTATCCCCGGGTCGCCGCCCACTAACGTGAGGGAGCCTGCCACCACACCGCCGCCCAACACTCTGTCAAGCTCCTGTATGCCGGTGGACAGCCTGTCCTCCTCGTTCATTTCAATTTCCGACAGCACGGCAGGCTCCCGCCTTACCGTGCCGCCGCTCATACCGCCTTTCTTCAGGGAAACCGTGCTGACCTGCTCCTCCACAAAGGTGTTCCACTCCCGGCATCCCGGGCACTGTCCCATCCACTTTGGAGATTCATAACCGCAGTTCTGGCAGAAAAAACAAGTACTCTTTTTTCCCTTTGCCATCTTCGTTTCCTTTCCGCCTATGCCTGTGTAATTTCTACAGGCACCTCGCCCGCTCCGGCAAGCTCCACGCTCAGGCTGAGCTTTCCACCGAGATTTGTGCGCATTTTTCCGATATTGTTACCGCCTGCAGACACCTCATATTCCGTATCGTCCTTTAAACCAATGGTGAGCTGTGCATCCTCAGCGCCTTCTACCACAAACGAAACGCCCTTTTCCGTCTCCTTAAACCCAATCACGCTGGTGCCCGGTACGGACTCATACAAAAACATGCTGTTCTTTTCAAGCTTTGTCATCGCCTGATAGGTCTTTACCTTGTACAAATCCCCCGCATGTTCAAAATCCTCTACCTTTGTTTTCTGTGCCAGCTCGTGATTGCCAAAGCTGATTGTGCCGTTTTCTTCCGCACGAAGTAATTCTGCAACGATTGCCATCTGTATATCCTCCTGATTTCAGGGCTTTTCCCCTGTAAATGTAACTATATTATAATATAAATCCGCCGTTTATTCCACTCCATTTTTTGAAGGAGCCGCCACGGTGAAATTCACCTTCTCTCCCTTGTAACCAACAGTCACTGTATCGCCGCGCTTCACCCTGCCCTGCAGGATTTCTTCTGCAAGCGCATCCTCCACAACGGACTGCATCGCTCTCTTTAACGGGCGCGCCCCCATCTTTTTGTCGGCGTATTTCTCCACCAAATGCTCCTTGAGCGCCGGTGAAAGCTTCAGCTTCAGTTCCATCTGCGCTTCACAGCGCTTGGAAAGATTGTGGGAAAGCAAGGTTACAATTTCCTTCATATTTTCCCTTGTGAGCTGATGGAACACCATGATTTCGTCAATCCGGTTGATAAACTCAGGCTTAAAGAGCTTCTTGACCTCCTCCATGACGCCGCTCTTCATCTTCTCGTAATCCTTTGCCTCGCTGGATTCTGCCGAGAAGCCCAAATTCTTGGGGTCTACAATCCTCTGCGCGCCGGCGTTGGAAGTCATAATCAGCACTGTATTTTTGAAGCTGACCTTCCTGCCTTTGGAATCCGTGATATGCCCGTCATCCAGCACCTGCAGAAGGACGTTGAACACATCGGGATGTGCCTTTTCTATCTCATCGAACAGCACCACGGAGTAGGGATTGCGGCGCACCTTTTCGCTGAGCTGTCCACCCTCGTCAAAACCGACGTAACCGGGCGGGGAGCCAATCATCTTGGATACGGAGTGGCCTTCCATATATTCCGACATATCCACCCTTATCAGCGCATTTTCCGAGCCAAACATCGCCTCTGCAAGCGCCTTGCTCAGCTCCGTCTTGCCCACGCCGGTGGGGCCTAAAAACAAGAAAGAACCAATAGGTTTGCCGGGGTCTTTTAAGCCGACCCTTCCTCTTCTCATGGCTCTCGCCACTGCTTTTACCGCTTCCTCCTGACCGATAACACGCTTATGCAGAACGGATTCCAGCTTTAACAGCCTCTCGCTCTCCTTCTCTGCCAGTTTGCGCACCGGTATCTTGGTCCACATGGAAACCACTTCGGCGATTTCATTCTCGCCGACCGTATATTCCCTGTTTTTCTCCTGTTCTTCCCAGCGCCGCTTCATGCTCTCATACTTTTTGAGAAGCACATCCTGCTGCCGCTTCAAGTCGCCCGCCTGCTCAAAGTTTTCCATGCGGATAGAGCGCTCTATCTGCACATCTTTTTCCCGTATTTTCTTAAAAAGTTCCTGCTGTTTTTCCGGTACATGACCGGTTTTCAGACGGACTGCTGCCGCCGCCTCGTCTATCAAATCGATCGCTTTATCCGGCAGATTCCTGTCGTTGATATAACGGTCGGAAAGCTTTGCCGCCGCCACAATCGCCTCGGGCAGTATCTTTACCTTATGA
>CAMWLB010000333.1 GCA_947174985.1 uncultured Lachnospiraceae bacterium
GTGTATAACCAAATAGTTATTATTTCTACAGTAGCGGCTATTGTGACGGCATCTGTGGCGTTGCTGCTGATGAATTTTTCACGTTCAGGACGCACGGTGGATGAAAGCCGTGCATGGTTAAAGAGAATCTGTATTACATGGGTGATACTGAATGGCCTGGGTTTCATTATGGCCTATGTCACGCCGTTTTTTACCGACGGGAAATGGACACCAACACCCTGACCTGGTTCCAGTTGAGAAAGGAGTGATCGTGTGGGTATATTAGACGGCATTGTGGAGTGGATTGCGGAGCAGGTGATGAACGGTCTGGACTTGATTTCAACTTCGGTTTTGGGTGCGCTGGGGTGCGACATGACCGTATTCCTGCGGTATTTTCCTGCGGCAGAGACTATGTATGAGGTCTTTGTGGCACTCTCCATTGGAATTATTTTATTAAACTGGGTATGGCAATTATTTAAGAACTATGGGCTTGCGTCGGGAATAGAGGCTGAGGATCCTGTCAAGCTGAGCGTCCGTTCGGTTCTGTTTATCCTGCTTGCCTATTTTTCGGATGAGATTATTGGAATGGTTCTGAAGATAGGCGGTACACCATACAACTGGATACTTACCGCTGAGATTCCGGCGCTTAATTTTGCAAGTTTCAATTCTGTAGTGCTGGCGATTGTAGGCGTCTGTGCCAATGGCGCAGTAGCGCTGATTTCGTTAATATTGGTACTTATTCTTGCGTGGAACTATATAAAACTGCTCTTTGAGGCTGCTGAGAGGTATGTACTGCTGGGTGTGTTGGTTTATACTGCGCCGATTGCATTTTCTATGGGTGCCTCTCAGACCACCTCCAATATTTTTAGGTCCTGGTGCAGGATGTTTGGCGGGCAGGTGTTTCTGTTGATTATGAATGCATGGTGCCTGCGGTTGTTTACGTCAATGGTGGGAGCCTTTTTGGCAAACCCACTTTCCCTATAGGAGGTAATGTTGAATAAAAATGTGTATTCAACTATTGATTTGAGTGCGCGCTACAGCGCGCGGATGGGAGTATTTATGCAAAAAACAAAAAGATTCAAACAGATTCTGCTTTCGGTTTGTATGGTGTCGGCTCTTTCTTTTGCTTACAGCCAGCCTGTTTTTGCCATGTCAGAAAGTGAAATACAGACCCAGATAAACATTGTGGGCAAGGAAACCGCGTCTGGAAATGTTCTGATCTGGTTTCTCTGTGCCATTGCATTTTTGAAAATATCCCAGAAAATAGATTCTTTTATGTCAAGTCTTGGGATTAATGTGGGACATACGGGCGGCTCCATGCTGGCGGAAGCCATGATTGCTGCCAGAGGCATAGGAGGGCTGAAAAACTTTTCCAGTCACCATTTCGGCGGTGGGCACAGTACAAATGCGGGTTCAAAAGGCTTCATGTCCGGTGGGCTTGCCGGGATTGTGAGCAGCCGCATTACAAATGAAGCTGTAAAATCGGCAACTGCCTCATCAAAAACCAATGTCAGCTACTCGTCCGGAAAGGCTGGCGGCGGAATTGGAAGTCATATTTATGCGTCCTCTGTCAGCAAGGGAGGCAGCTTTGCCAACAACATCATAGGAACTGTGGCGGCGGGAAACATTGCAGAACTTGGTTTTATGAGCGGGCCGGAGGCATCTCAGGCTCTCCAATCCTATCTTGGGTATGCTGCGCTGGGTGAAAATGCGCTGCAGGTTCCTGCCTTTTCGGATGTAGAAATTGGCGGCGGGCACATTACAGGCACAGAAACCTCAGAAGAATATCCTAAGGGGATTGCCTTTGGGATGTACCATGCAGCCCAGTATGCCGCCCCGGAGGGAAACTATACCACAATACAGGCTGCGGATGGCAGTTCATGGTACAAGCAGTACGCACAGGATATCGTGGACAGGAGCCCGTATATGGCACCTGACGGCTCTATTGCCTACAAGGAATCCATTGTGAAAAAACTGCCGCAGCCGCCAAAGAGAAGGGAGCGGATGTAACATGGAAGATAAACAGAAAAACGGCCTGTCTGAAACACTTGAAACGGGGCGTGTTGCCGCACACATGGTACGCGGCGCTATAAAAACAGGCAAAACAGTATCGGGAGCTGCCAAAGGCGCTGTTGCCGGAGGACCGTATGGTGCTGCGGCCGGTACTATTTGGGAAAACCGCAGGCTGGTTTCTAAAATTATAATTACTGTGATCGCTCTGCTGCTTATCCCTGTTGTGTTCGTGGTTTCACTTCCTGCTGTAATTTTTGGCGGTCTGTTAAATGCCTTTTCTTCCTCTGCACTCATGGACGTGCCAATCCTGAACAACAATGCAGCCATTGTTGAAAATGTAACCGAGATTACCTCCATCATAGATGAGATTATGGTTGGGGGACTGGAAGATACCATGGAAAAGATAGAGGTGGACTTTGCATCCTCTGATGCAGATGAAATGGAGATTATCAACCCTTATGCGGATCGCCCCTTATATAATGCCAATCAGTTTATTGCTATGTATTGTGCATACAAGAGTAAGGATTATTCCGGCATTTCCATTTCTGATATGGCAAATATACTGCGGATTAGCCAAAGCAGCCTGTATTCTTATACGCAGACGGAAGAATCACGGACAAGGATCGAAACGGACCCAGCTACCGGGAAAGAAGTATCGGTCACGGAAAAATGGAGAGTCTACACCGTTGTTTATAATGGGGAAGCCTATTTTTCCGAGCATGTTTTTATGTTAAACGAGGAACAGATGGCTCTCGCTGATGCCTATGCTCAGAACTTGAGTCTTTTTTTGAACGATGGCATGATGCAGAGCATTTCAGAGTGGGACGGCAATTCTATTCCAGCCCTGGGTGATGTCTGTTTTACTGATGGGGCAACAGATGTTGTCTACTATAACCAGCTGGACGAGTGTTATGCGGATAAGCCTTATGGCACCGACCATATTGGTAGCCACGGCTGCGGTCCTACATCCATGGCGATAGTAGTATCCTCCCTCACAGGGCAGACTGTTGATCCTGTGGCTATGGCAGAATGGTCTTACCGAAACGGTTACTGGTGCAAAGACAGCGGCTCCTATCATGCGCTGATCCCGGCCGCCGCCAGGAACTGGGGGCTGAATGTGTCCGGCTGTTCTGTTTCAGAACCACAAAGGATTCTGGATGCATTAGCTGAGGGAAAGCTGGTGGTAGCAATCATGTCAAAGGGGCATTTTACAAAATCAGGACACTTTATTGTGTTGCGGGGCATCCAGGACGGAAAAATCCTAGTGGCTGATCCGGCGAGTTATAACAGGAGCGGACAGCTTTGGGATTTATCCCTTGTCTTAAGGGAGGCGAGCCGTGGGGCTGCTGCTGGCGGTCCTTTCTGGATTATCGGCTGAAGCCCCATGATTTATGAAACACAAGCAGTTAAATTGTAGTGAAAGAGAGGTTATTTTATCCATGAATCATCAACATGAGCGTGATACTTATATCATCCCGCCTAATTTTATAGACACCGGAACTTTTTTCGGCGGTTTATTCAAGGCAAGGAATGTGATTGAAGCCGGCATCCTGGCATCTGCCATTGGGGTGCCGGTTCTTTTATGCCTTCCTTTCGGATTGACTGCCCGCATTG
>CAMWLB010000334.1 GCA_947174985.1 uncultured Lachnospiraceae bacterium
CTTTGGGGCAGTGCTGGCAGGTGTAATGTATGGGTTTATTTGTAAATTCATGAATTATAGACCATCCATGGATATTTTAGTGTGCAGGAAGCTGTTTGGGTTCTTGCACTATCTTTTTGTGCTGATAAAAGAGATTATTAAGGCAAATGTGACGGTTATCGGCATGATTTTTTCTTCCCGATACGAGCTTGAACCGGCTGTGGTACGGTTTCGCACCAATCTGCAATCAAAATTTGCCAGAGTGGTGCTGGCGAATTCTATTACACTGACGCCGGGTACCATCACGATTTCCATGGTGAATGGGGAGTATATCGTGCATTGTCTGGATAAAAGTCTGGCAGAGGGTCTGGAACGCTGCGTGTTTGTGGAACTTTTGGAGAAGTTGGAAAGGGTGGATAAAAAGGAATGGAAAAAGAGGTAAGCCTTTTTTTGCAAGCACAGAGAGGTCTGTTTTTAGTGATACTGATAGTGCTGGGATTATTATTTTTTGCTGCACTGGTGCGGGCAGTGAAAGGTCCCAGGGTGGCGGACAGGCTAGTGGCTGTCAATATGATCGGCACTATGGTGATGGTGATGATTGCAATATTGTCCCTGTACTGGCAGGAGGAATATCTGCTGGATATCTGCCTGATTTACGCAATGGCAAGCTTTTTGGCGGTGATTGTGCTCTCCAAAGTATATATCGGTATCTATGAAGAGCAGCATTCGGAGGAAGAAAAGGGGACAAAGCCGGACAGCAGGAAGGAGGACAAAGGAGTATGAGTGTATGGGAATGGATACGTCTGCTCTTGGGCGGTGCTTTGCTTTTATGTGGTCTGTTGATTTTTCTGATAGAGATGTATGGTGTGTTTCGGCTTAAGTATGTGTTGAACAGGATGCATGCGGCGGCTTTGGGCGATACTTTGGGAATTACATGTTCCATGGCAGGATTAATGCTGCTTTCAGGATTTCACTTTTCAACGCTGAAGATGGCCATGGTGGTTTTGTTTTTGTGGCTTACTTCTCCGGTGTCTTCCCATTTGCTAGCGAGGCTGGAGGCCGGAACCAATGAGGAGCTAGGGGAGCATTGTGAGATTTATGAGGAATTGAAAGTTCTGGAAGCGGAACTGCAGGAACAAAGAGAGACTTCCATGCAAAGTGAAACGTTTGATGAGGAGGAAAAGGAATGACAGTATTTCAGTGTGTACTATTTGGGTTTTTGATTGTATGTGCGGTATCGGTAAGTTTTTCTAAAAATCTCCTGAATTCCGTGTTGATTTATATGTCCTTTTCCCTGATTATGTCTATTGTGTGGGTAACGCTGCAATCCCCGGACCTTGCTATCACGGAGGCGGCCGTAGGGGCGGGTATTACCAGCCTTTTGTTTTTTGCCACACTAAAAAAGATACGTGCCATTGATACCAGAGGAGAGCAGGAGGAAAAGGAAGTTTTTCCGGGATTGAATGAGAAGAATATAGGGGAGGAGGTAAGTCGTCGTGAGTAAGCTAAAACCGCAGAAAGAATATGAAAAGACAAGGAGCTTTCGGTTTCAAAGATGGCTTGGCGGCAGCAGGGACCCTTATGTTGGACAGATAGAAATGCAGCCGCAGACACCGATGGAGATGCCGGAATTGACGATTCAGGAACGGCTTCGGGACAGTCAGGCAGTACGGGACAAGGTTTATGATATTGAGAACAATAAGAAACTGAATTTATTCCGCAGGATTTATGTACTGGCAGCGATTGTGTATTGTGCAGGTCTGGCAGTCATTCTACTTGCCATGGTTGCATCCTTGCCTCCCACGGGAGAGGCGAATCGACCGGTAAACAATGAAGTGTCCGCACGCTATATTGAGAATGGCCTGCAGGAGACCGGTGCGGTAAACATTGTCACGGGAATGATACTGGATTACAGAGCTTTTGATACCTTTGGCGAGTCTAATGTACTTTTTGCCGCTACTACCACCGTGCTGATTTTGCTGCATATGAAGAAAAAGAAAAATAAAGAAGGCAAAGTGGAAGAAATTGAGAGCGACAGGCTGCTGGAACCAAAGCAGGATGCCATTTTGCAGGCATCAGCTACCGTTTTGGTGCCTATTATCATTCTTTTTGGAATCTATGTGATTTTAAATGGTCATCTGTCTCCCGGCGGAGGCTTTTCAGGAGGAGCCATCATCGGTGCCGGACTGATTTTATATTTGAGCGCTTTCGGCTTTGAGAAGGCGAAAAAATTGTTTACGGAAAAGCTTTACAAAGGTGTAAGTTTTACTGCGTTAACCACTTATTGCCTCGCAAAAAGTTATTCCTTTTTCACCGGCGCCAATCATTTGGAGAGCCATATTCCGCTCGGAACCCCGGGCGCCATTCTAAGCAGTGGATTGATTTTGCTGTTGAATATTTGTGTGGGCATGGTAGTAGCCTGCACGATGTACACTTTTTATGTGATGTTTCGCAAGGGAGATTTTTAGGAGGCATTCCCAATGGAAAATTTGTTTCGCAATTATGGAGAGGCTATAGCGATGATTTTGTTTATCATCGGCTTTGCCAATCTGTTACTGCATAAAAATTTAATTAAAAAGATTATCGGTCTGAATATTATGGATTCTGCTATTTATTTATTTTTGGCGGAGAAGGGGTATATTGCCGGACGCGGCGTGCCCATTGTGGTGGATGGTGTGCAGTCAGTGGAAGCTTATATCAATCCCATTCCCAGCGGCCTGGTGCTGACGGGTATCGTGGTGTCCGTGTCGGTGTCCGCGCTGATGCTGTCTTTGACCATTCGTCTTTACCGCAGATATCACACACTGGATTTGGATGAAATTTCCACATTGCTGAAAAAGGAGGGGGTATAATGGATTTTATCAGAAATTTCCCCTTTTTCTCCATTATGTTATCCATGTTTGCGGGAATTGTGTCTTCTGTACTGACGGCACGGGCTGCCAAGTGGGTAAATCGGGCGGTCATCACAGTGGTGGGCGTGCTGTCTCTGACACTGCTAGGGTATCTTTTGGGTACGGGGGAGAGTTACGTTTATATGATGGGGCATTTTCCCGCGCCCTGGGGCAATGAAATCCGGGCGGGGGTGCTTGAGGCAGGTATGGCACTGTTTTTCTGTATTATCATGCTGTTGTCCATGCTGGGCGGTGCCCACAAACTCTTGGAGGACGTGGCGGAGGAAAAGCAGAATCTGTACTATATTCTGGTGAATCTTCTCTTGAGCTCGCTGCTGGCATTGGTATACACCAATGATATTTTCACGGCATATGTATTTGTGGAGATAAACACGATTACAGCCTGTGGCCTGATTATGATACGCGAGACGGGCAGAACCATCGAGGCGGCAGTGCGGTACATGATTATGAGCCTTTTAGGGTCGGGTTTACTGCTTTTAGGTCTGTGTGTTCTCTATGATTTGACGGGGCATCTTCTGATGAGCAATATGCGGGAGCAGGTAGCTTATCTTGTGGCAGGCAATCGGTATGCTATGCCTCTGCTGGTGACGATTGGGCTTATTTCATTGGGACTTGCCATCAAGAGCGCCCTGTTTCCTTTTCATGCATGGCTGCCGGACGCCTATGGCTATTCCACCGCATCCTCTGCAGCAATGTTGTCCAGTCTGGTGT
>CAMWLB010000335.1 GCA_947174985.1 uncultured Lachnospiraceae bacterium
TACATAGGAAAAACGGGAGCGCAGTGCTTCCAGATTCCAATCCGCAAGTGGAATTCCTTCAATCAGAATAGTTCCCTGCTGTGGTCGGTAAAATCCGCATAAAAGACGCAGCAGCGTGCTTTTTCCACCGCCGCTCGCACCGACCACTGCCACTGTCTTTCCTCTTGGAACCTGAAAGCTTGTGCCCGCCAGCACAGGAACTCCTTCTTCATAAGAAAACGATACATCTTTCAATTCTATTGCCGGCGCATCCTCCCTGCCGGACTCTATGCTCCCTGTTGGCTCAATTGGCGTATTCAACACCTCAAATACCCGCTCTGCCGCCGCCAGCGCCGTCTTGCTGTTAAATACTTTGTTTGCCATATCATTGATGACTTCCACCATCTTCGGCAGCAGAGAAAAAAACGCTACCAGACCGCCTATAGAAAGCCTTCCCTGCAGGCAGAACCACCCTCCTGCGCCAAGGCAGAGTATGGAAGAAAGCGTACCCGACAAAATCCAAAACGCACGCCCCTTATACTGGTTTTGGTCATTACGAACTGCCATATCGGTCATTTTCTGTACACTTTTACGGTAATCCTCTAAAAGCGTATCCTGAAGGGAATAACTTTTGACCACCTCCATGCCGCCTATCATATCCGCCGATGCACTGATAATATCCGCGGAATACTGCATATACGCTTTGGAACCGGCTTTGAATTTTGTTGTCAGCGAAGCGCCAAACGGCAGACACAGGACTACCGGCACTATGGAAATCAGAAACAGGGGCGGATTGAGATACAGCAAATATATCAAATAGAAAAGAAGCAGAAAAGGATTTCTGATGACAAGAATCAAATCGTCCTGTACAAAACTGCTGACCCTGTTCACATCGTCTGTCAGCCTGGAAAGAATATCTCCCGAACGGTTTTTTGCCATAAATTCTGCGGTCATTTGTATGATATGGACAGCCACATCATCCTTTATCTCCTGCAGCATTCTGGTTGCCGCACTTCCGGAGGCATACCGCGTTATCCATGCAGAAACAGCTCCTGTTATCAAGATACCAATACACATCCATATGATACTGCCAATATCCGTCAGCGTTCCCGCTCTCAATCCATCAATTACACGCTTTAAAAGCGCAGAACCGGCAACTCCGCATATTGCACACAACGCGCCGGCCGCCAAAGCAGACAGTATAAGCTTTGTGTGCCTGCCGACATACCATAAAACCTGTGTCAGGGTTTTGTCATGCCATTGTTTCATTTTCACTCCTGCCATAGTATCCGTCCCCTGCTCCATACCTTTTCTCCCCTATGGTTATGATTTGCTTCCACCCGCCCAATGCGCCAGCACTCTGAAAACTGTCCAATCACTTCCATTGCTTCTTCCCAGTGTTTTTCCGGCACAGCCGCCACCATACCGATTCCCATATGAAAATGACTCGCAAACACGTCTTCTCCAATCATATCCTGCGAAAAAAGAAACTGATAAAGAGGCATAACCGGGACAGAAGACAGATCGATACATATCCCCAGCCCTTCCGGCACGTTCTGCCAGCTTCCCGCCCGCAGCAACGCATTGGCCATCCGAAACGCCTTATGCAAATATCCTTTTTCCTGTAACGCTGCTACTTCTCTTGCATATGCTGCATTCGCCTTCATAAGCTCGTCAAGAAAAAATCTATTTTCATCAATTTTTGCGTGATAAAGCTCCGGCTTTTTGTCCAGCATTACTTTTACAAAGGGATAGCTTGTGCCATCTATGCCTTCCGTCTTAATGCCAATCAACACATCGCCTTCCCGCAGACGACTTTCGGTCAGCACCTTATCTCTGTCCTGTACACCTACCACCGTAGCGCTTACCGTATACTCTTCTGCGGTATAATTTACCGGCTGTGCGGAAATCTCCATTCCGGCAAACAAAATTTCATTTTTATCACATGTTCCCTGAAACGCCTGCGCCATTAAATATAACTGTTCCTGATTGTAATTTCCACATGTGACCATTGCCTTTAAAATCACCGGCTTTACACCATGCTGCAATGTATGATTCATGGCACTGGCGGCCGCATCCGCACAAATTTCCTGATTGTACCTGTACTCCCTTGCCAGTTTTTCCTTCGAGCCCGGGACACAGGTAATACATGAATATACCGGTTCCTTCATCTGTGAGGTATCTATCTGAAACAGGCAGGCGTCCGCATAATTTGCAGACAATATCGTATCGCTTTTTGCATTCAGCTTCTGGATTTTCCTCTTTAATGCATGTAGTTTTTCTGAATCCAGTCCTGAATCCCGATAGGTAATACTTCTGCTTTTCCACTCATTTTCATTTAACAGCGCATCCACCGTCACGTTTAACAGCTTCGAGATTTCATACAGCATTTCAACTGCGGGCATACTCTTTCCGGCCTCCCATTTCGAGACCGCCTGATAGGATATATGCAGAAAGTCTGCAAGCTCCTTTTGCGTCATCCCTTTTTCTTTTCTGTAAAAAGCAATTCTTTTGCCGATTTTTTCTTTCTCCAGCATGCATATCCCGCCTTTCCATCATTTCATTCTGCTCTCGCTATGCTCCAAATATACCATGTAGCAATATCCGGCCGCAATAAGCGCTTTCTTGAGTTACTTTCCAAAATAACAACCGGCAGTTGAGTTTTCGCAACTCAACTGCCGTATTTGTTTCCTTATGTCTGTCCCATCTGGGTCAGGTACATCTGTGCATATTCTCCCTGCTGCGCCATAAGCTGCCGGTGGGTACCCTGCTCTGCAATCCTGCCGTCCCGTATCAGAATAATCAGATCGCAATCCCGTATTGTGGACAGGCGGTGCGCAATTAGGAAAGAGGTTCGTCCTTTGGTTATGGCAAACATTGCCTGACGGATATGCTGCTCCGTCACCGTATCCACAGAGCTGGTTGCCTCGTCCAGTATCATAATGGGAGCCTGATCCAATACAGCCCTCGCAATCGTCAATAACTGCCGCTCTCCCTGACTCAGCTCAGCGCCGCCCTGATGCAGCACCGTCTCATACCCCTGCGGCAGCCTGCGGATAAAAACGTCCGCTCCCGCTGTCTTTGCCGCCGCTTCAATCTCCTCCATGGGCACATTATCGTGTCCATAGCCAATATTTTCCCTGACAGAAGCGCCAAACAGCGCCGTGTCCTGAAGCACCACGCCAAACGCCTGGCGCAGTTCGCCCAGACGATACTCGCGCAAATCATGTCCGTCCAGTAAAATAGCGCCCTCCTGCACATCATAGAAACGGGTCAGCAGGTTTATCAAAGTAGTTTTTCCGGAACCGGTCGGACCCACAACCGCTACTCTTGTGCCCGCCGGAATGTCCAGATTGATATGCTGCAAAACCGGCTTATCCGGTCGGTAACCGAAGGTTACATTTCGGAAACTGACAGCACCGCAGACTCCTTTTGCACTTCTGGCATCCGACACATCCTCCGGCTCGCATTGCTCGTCCAGAATCTCCAGAATCCGCTCCGCTCCCGCCACTGCTGTCTGGAAATTGTTATAGATATTGGCAATTTCCACGAACGGACGTGAAAACTGCCTGGAATATAGCAGGAAGCTGGAAATTTCACCTACTGACAGCTTCTCATGC
>CAMWLB010000336.1 GCA_947174985.1 uncultured Lachnospiraceae bacterium
GTTTCGTCACATGGAACCTTGCGGTGAAGGCGCTTGGTGCAGTGAAGACCAGCGTATATATTTATATGGTCCCCGTCATAACAGTGGTGACATCCGTTCTGGTGTTGAAAGAGCCAGTGACATGGATTTCTGCCGTGGGGACGGTTATGGCGGTCGCAGGGCTTTTCCTTTCTGAATACAGCGGAAAGGAGAAATGAAAAAATGAATGAACCCGCGCAAAGGTGTGAGGAGCAGATCATCAGTCTGTTCCAAGATAGGGAAACACAGATATGTCAGGGATGGATACTGAAAAAAATGGAAGGTCGTGTTTTGGTCTACCCGCTGTATTATAAAGATTCGCAGGGGAATATCCTGGACAATATACAGAAATGCGAGGAAATCAGCCACCGAAACGGGCTGGATTGTGTGTTCCGTATTGTGGAGCATACCAATTATCACCTGAGTTCCATACTTACAGATAATGGATATGTGCTAAAAGAATGCGGCGTGGTAGGTGAATGGAATGTTACGGAAGATGTCGGAAATTTGTGCGTTGATATGAGATCGCAGGACAGCTTGTTTCTCAAAAACGGGACAGAAGGGGAAAATGCAGAGTATGTCATGACAGATGCGGACACGGTTATCGGCATAAAACGGCAGGAACTTTTATTCCTGCCGAACGGGAATCTGCCATGTGAGGGCATAGAAAATATCCTGCGGTTTTCAGTTGATAATGAAGTTACAAGGATACTGGCAGATATTCCGGGAAAGGAAGAACTACCGGAACAATATGGGCGGGCAGGTTTTCACAGAGCCTATCTGTACCGCTGCTATCAAAAGGAGGAGAAATCCTCCAAAGAACAGGAGGATTGAAAATGGATTTACAGAATGAGAAATGTGTCATGGTGATTGACGAGAACCTGCCGCTTGGCATAATTGCAAACACGGCGGCTATCATGGGCATCACGCTTGGAAAGCAGATGCCGGAGGTTGTAGGCGCAGATGTGTATGATAAGACAGGTAACGGGCATTTGGGGATTATTGAATTTCCGGTGCCAATCTTAAAAGGTAATGTGGATTTGATCAAGGCTATCCGTGAGAAGCTATATGAGCCGGAATTTTCAGAACTGACGGTGGTTGATTTCTCCGATCTGGCGCAGGGCTGCAAGACTTATGATGAGTTTATAGAAAAGATGAAGGATGTTTCAGAAACGGAATTGAATTATTTCGGGATTGCCATTTGTGGTGCAAAAAAGAAGGTCAACAAATTAACCGGGAGTATGGCATTATTGAGATAGTGCATAAAAAGTAAGACCGCCGCTATCGTTTTACGCTATATGCTGCGGCTTTCCATTTTGGTTTCCATAAAAAAGAACATATTTTCCGAATGATGTGGACTTGACAGAAGTATGGCACTGCGTTATATTTAAAATACGACACGATGTTATGCTTTTGAAGAGGATACCATGTGATACAACAGATATCAGATGCCGAACTTGAAATTATGAAAATTATTTGGAGAAACCCGGAGGAGGTGACGCTGTTTCCCTATATCATGGAAGAACTGACATTGATAGGGAGACCATGCCAGAAAAACACATTGATTGTACTTTTGTCACGGCTGATCAATAAAGGTTTTTTAAAAGCTAAGAAAATCGGACGCCATAACGAATATACTATTCTGGTTTCGGAAACTGAATATCAGACAGAACAGACAAAAAATTTCATGGATAAGATTTATGAGGGAAGCGCAAAAGAGCTGGTGTCCAACTTGATTTTTGGAGATTTGCTGGCAGATGAAGAATATGAGGAATTGAGAAGTCTTCTGGAGAAAGGGCGGGAGAAAAAATGAATATGGTTTTGAAATTATTCTTATCCATGTCCTGTTCTGGCGCTTTGCTTATTCTAGTATTGTTTTTGGGAAAGCGATTCCTGAAAGATAAGATTAGCAGACAGTGGCAGTATTATATCTGGCTCATTGTTATTATGAGGTTTTTACTTCCCTTTGGGGCAGACCTCAATCTGATGGGAAAGACCTACCAGGCCATTGACCAGGCAGTAACCCAGGAAGCCGCCCTGCCACAACAGCAGCCCCCGGTTGCAGTTCAGGATAGCGCTTCTGCTACCGATTCGGGGCAGGAAAACGTAATTTCGGCAGAGGCTTCGACAGCTGCACATCCATTCCAGGACGTTATATCTTTACTGGTCAGCCATATCTGGCTGATCTGGCTGGCAGTTGCATTGGGAATGCTGATACAGAAAATAACAGTCTATCAGAGTTTTGTGCGGTATATAAATTCTGGATCAACCCCGGTCTCTGATATTGATATTTTAGACCAGCTTGCTATCACTGCGGAGCAGATGGGGATTAAGAAGCCGGTGGAGTTGTGTGCAAATCCGCAGATATCTTCACCGCTGTTAAAAGGGTTTTTCCATCCATGTATTGTATTGCCAAGTGTGGATATTCCCGAAAAAGACTTTCGGTATATCATGTTACATGAATTGACCCACTATAAGCGGAAAGATATGTTTTATAAATGGCTGGTACAGGCAACAGTCTGCCTACACTGGTTCAACCCGCTTGTGCATCTTATGGGCAGGGAGATCACCAAAGCGTGTGAATTTTCCTGTGATGAGGCAGTCCTTGCCCAAATAGGGTATGATAATGCCCAGGCTTATGGAAAAACACTGCCTGGCGCGATGGCGGCGGTCGGCAGGTACAAGGAATCTCTCGGTGCTGTCACCTTGAGTGAAAACAAACGGATATTGAAAGAAAGGTTAGGTGCAATTATGATGTGTAAGAGAAAATCAAAGGTAGTTCGGATTCTAACGGGTATATTGACATTGTGTATTATCTTCGGGGCAGCTTTCATTGGTGTGTATCCTGTCACCGCTGCGGATACTGTTTCTGAGAAAACACTGCTGGAAGTTTCCGTGCCTGAATATGTCGAGGTTGATTTCAGCGGCATATTCATAACCGGGCAGGGGCCGGTCGGCGTAGAACTTGTGCGGACGGATGAAACCGGGGTGTCATTTGAATATCTGAATATGGATTACTTGGAAAAGTGTACTGCAAGTGCGAAGGTGGTGAACGGCATTATGAAGATTAAGATTTCTTATGCTGCACCGGATGGTGTAAATGTAGATTTTGGTGATGACCCCAAAAATGTTGTCCGTGTTTATATACCGGATGCTGTATATACCAGATTCGATATAACAACAAAGCAGATGGTATTGCATATGCAGGACTTTAATGCGCCTGTCCATGTGACATCAGAACAGGCCGGCTTTTCGCTGATAGATACTGACATATTGCGGGGGACATATGATATTGACGTGACTTCCGGCCCGGTTTACATTGAAGCTGATACGATCCTGAATGATATCACAGCAAATGCAAATAACGGCCCATTAACGGTACGTTTCAACAAAGAACCTGTAAATCTTTATCTGGATACGACAAACTGCGGTCCAGGATGGGTAGAGCGTCCGGCAGACTGGTCAGCAATTTATCGGGTTGGAAACGAAACTCCGAAGCTGATTCTTAGTAATTATGGACCCGCAACGATTGAGGTTGCTGATAAATAAGTATGATTTTCAGTGGTAGAAGAGGGT
>CAMWLB010000337.1 GCA_947174985.1 uncultured Lachnospiraceae bacterium
ATATTATGAAGATTCCCTTCTTGCCATAAAATGGCTTTTCTTCGCCGGTGACGTCAGGCAGGGACTTGGCGAAAGAAGGCTCTTTCGGACGCTTTTTATTTATTTGGCACAAAACCATACCGAAATAGCAAGAGCGCTTATGCCGCTGATACCGGAGTACACAAGATGGGACATCGTGGTTTCGCTTATGCAGACACCCCTTGCGGACGAAGCCGCTTCTATGCTTTGGAAGCAGCTTGAAAAAGACCGCATAAACATGGAAAATGGCACTCCTATCAGTCTCTGCGCCAAGTGGCTTCCCTCGGAAAATGCATCCTCTGAGCAGACAAAGCAAATGGCACGCATACTTGCGCAGAAATTCTCTATGACAGCCAAAGAATACCGTCAGATGCTCTCTGCCTTCAGAAAATACCTGAAGGTCGTAGAGGTTATGATGAGCAGCGGAAAATGGGCCGATATCCGTTATGATGCCGTTCCCTCCAGAGCCAATCTTATCTACAATAAGGCGTTTCTGCGAAACGACGAAGAACGCCGCAGGGAATTTCTCGGCGCTGTCAAAAAAGGTGAACAGCAAATTCATGCAGATGTGTTGTTCCCGCACGATATTGTACATTCCTATATGGAAAGCCGCCCCACGTATCCTCCGGCGCTTCGACCCGTTGACGCGACATTGGAAGAGCTATGGCGTGCCCTGCCCGATTACGTGCAGGGAACAGGAAATACCCTCTGTATCGCCGACGGCTCCGGCAGTATGACCAGCCGCATAGGGAAAACAAATGTATCCTGCCTTGATGTGGCAAACGCACTCGCTATTTACTTTTCCGAACGCTGTACAGGACAGTTTAAGGACTGCTATATTTCCTTCAGTCAACATCCCCAGTTTGTGGATTTATCCAAAGGAAAGACACTGCATGACAAAATAGAAATTGCGCTGCATTACAACGAAGTGGCAAACACTGATTTAGAAGCCGTGTTTGAACTGATTCTTTTAACTGCCGTGCAAAACCATATGACGCAGGATGAGCTCCCCGCCAATCTGCTGATTCTCTCCGACATGGAATTTGATACTGCAACAAGCCATCTTATCGCACACCAATTGGTTCCTCCGGATGAGAGGTTATTCGAGACATTTGCCAAACGCTATTCCCAATATGGCTACCGTCTGCCGAGGCTTATATTTTGGAATATCCGCAGCAGGACGAATACCATTCCCGTTAAGGAAAATGCGCTTGGCGTTGCACTTGTGAGCGGTTTCTCTCCTATGATTGCGAAGATGGTACTCACGGGCGAAACAGACCCTTACAAAATACTGACAGACCAGCTTGCGCTGCCCAGATATAACGCCGTAGAGAAGGCTGTAAAAGAATACTTATAAAGGAGGCTTTATTTATGTCCGGAATTTTTGATGAAGGAAAGATGCTACAGGTTTTGGGAGAATATATTCCTGACGGTGAAACACTGTTAGCGGGTATACATGGCAATACCCTTCAAGTAAACAAGAAAAAAAGCTCACAATTTAGTGTTTATGTCGGTATCACTGCGCGGCATTTGCTTGTCGTTGAATGTGAGGAACGTGAGTACTTAGATGGATACAATCTTATTGCCGACCTGAGAAATACCGTGGAGGAAGACGTCGGCGCCTGTTTTTTGCTCACCGACATTAAAAGCTGCATCATCAAAAAAGGTATGCTAGGCTCCATCAACTGCTCAATCACCTTAAAAGACGGAGGTTTTCTCAAGCTCCAGTTTCCAAAGCTCGCCGGATTGGGTAAAGGTATGCCGCACCATGCAGAATACCGTGAAAAGATTATAGCGTGTCTGAGCGCCCTGAACTGCGAACATTAGCCGGACTGCCAAAACCGCGCAACTGCCGGTTGCCCAAAGTTCCATGTCGGGTTGGTTGAGGAATCCTATTCTATATGCCATAATACATATGGAGGTGGTCATTATGACAATAGGCGAACAGATACAGCGCATACGCATTCAAAAAGGACTGACGCAGGAGCGTCTTGCGGAAATGCTTGAGGTTTCCCGCCAATCCGTTTCCAAATGGGAACTGGGACAAGCTATACCTGATGTAGAGAAAATTATAAGGATGAGCGAATTGTTTGACGTTTCGACAGATACTCTTTTGCTCAGGAATCCCGAAGATACGGAAGAAAAGAAAAATCCCCTGCATTTAGGAAGCGTTTATCTTGTAGTCAAGGACTTTGAGAAATCAGTAGCTTTTTACGAAACATTTCTTGATACCAAAGTCGATAACAGGTGCCGGAGCGGTAATAAATTTGTAGAGTTCTATGTGGACAACAAGTGCATTGCTCTCATGAACGAAGACAATCTTATAGGGCACTGTACCGATTTGAACAGTCCATACAAGTTTGTTCAGAATTACTGGGTTGAAGATTTGCTGTTGGAATATAAGCGGGTCAAAACGCTCAATATCGGTCATGTCACTGAGATAATGGAAGCGTATCCAACCTATCACTATTTTCATCTGACCGACCCCGACAACAATATTATCGAAGTGACGGGAGGCTATCATATGACTGAGAACATTTGTCAAAGCTGTGGAATGAAAATGGGTACAGGAGACTTCGGCACAAATGCCGACGGCAGTGCCAACAAAGAGTATTGTAAGTACTGTTATGCAGATGGAGACTTTTTGAAAGACCAGACCCTTGATGAAGCAATTGAAAGTTGTATTCCGTTTCTGATGCAAGACGGTGATTGTGCATCCGAAGAAGAAGCAAGAGAACTACTTCGGAAAGAGCTGCCAAATTTGAAGCGTTGGAAGCAATAACACATTGAAAACAAATGGAGCAAACAGCTTTGCTAAACTGTTTGCTCCATTTACTTTTCATTAATATTCCAGCGAATCCAGATAGTTCATATAGCTTACCACCATCAACGCTATCTTAAACGTGAGGGCGTCGGCAAAGGTACGAATATCCAGCCCTGTGCTCTTCTGCAGCTTCTCAATTCTATACACCAATGTATTTCTGTGCACAAAAAGCTGCCGGGACGTTTCTGAAACATTTAGGTTGTTCTCGAAGAACTTGTTGATTGTACTCAACATTTCATCGTCCAGTTCTTCCGGCACATTATCACCAAAAATTTCCTGTATGAAAATCCGGCACAGGTTGACGGGAAGCTGATAAATCAAACGTCCAATTCCCAGCGTGCTATACGCAATCACATTTTTTTCTGCATAAAATATCTTGCCTACGTCCAATGCCATCTTCGCTTCTTTATAGGATTTGGATACATCCTTCAGCTCAGATACCACCGTGCCGTATGCCACTTTCACATTCAGCATAGCTTCCGCACTCATCATATCCGCGATGGTGTTGGCAACCTGACTCAGGGTATCCTGCGTATAATTTTCTTCCAATGCCTTTATCAGTATTACGCTGCGCTCGTCTACCGCAGTAATATAATCTCCACCATGGGAAGAGAACATTTCCTTCAAAAGTTCTGTGACAATGCTGTCCTTTTCCATTTTGGTTTCTATGAGAAAGACCGCCCGGGGAGCCGTGACTTCCACATGCAGTTTTTTAGCACGGTTATAGATAT
>CAMWLB010000338.1 GCA_947174985.1 uncultured Lachnospiraceae bacterium
CTGCAGCCGGTTCGCTGCATACCGGTTTTGCAGAATCTGAAGGATTTTCCTGCTGTCAATTTGGGATACCTCATAACTCCACCGGTACCATGGCTCCTCTCTTTCAAAATCTGTTTCCGGCGGCGTCTCTAGAAATTGTGCAAATACGTCTTCATCGCGCATACTCTCCGCCGTATAGACAGATTCCGTTCCTTCATATCCCTCTCTGCTGACAGAGCGCGCTGTCAGATAGAAAAGCTCCGGCGCGGTCTGTGAACGCCACACGTGCTCATCAGAGCCAAAGCCACAGGAGGTGGAATAATAATAAGTGCTGGCAAGTATCCCCTCATAATACAAAAGCTGCCCTGCCGTTTCCTTTACCGCCGTAGTCGTGGCACTCTGCTCCATGATATTGTTGTACACCTGATAACCCGTGCTGTCATCCACATGGGCGCCCACATCAGGCAGTCCCGGGGACAGCATGTGGGAGTAGGCATAGGTTCTGGCACAGATTGCCTGCGCTTTCAGGGCTTCCAGCGGATATCCCGCCGGCATCTCGCTCGGCACCACTGCATAGAGATACTCTTCAAGCAACACTTCATTGATGACCACAAGCCCGTTCTCTGTCAGACTTATTTCCATTGTCCCTCTGTAAGCTGGCGTCCCCTGACTTCTGTTTACAGACGGCAGACTGATTTTTGCAGTCAGCGACGAAGGTATCACATAAATACGGCTGCCTCCATTCTCTCCGGAGAAATAATGACTGCCCGCCGATATCTCTATGCTTTCCCCTGCCGCATGCTCTTCCCGTCCCGCAGTATTCGGCACATCTGCATCGCCCGCTGACACTTCTCCCGTCATCGGTTCCCCATAGTAAATGGTATATGCAGCGTCGCAGGAAAGCGTTACCGCCTCATGATAGGAACCTGCATAATCACTGTTCTTTATCTGCACCCGTATATACTGCATGGTTTCGTCCCTGGTCATCAGCACGCCGCAGATTTTGCCGTCCTCTATGACAAAATCCGCATAGCTGTAGCCAATGCGGATATCCCGTTCCGTGCCTGCCCGAAGCTCTCCATACAGCATATAAAACCTGACATGCTCGGCAAAAGGAACAAGCCCCAGATTCTCAAGTACCACACCTTTCTCTGCTTCCACGCTTATCACCTTGCCGCTCACCCTTTCACCTGTCTTTACAAAAATCCGGCTCACGGCGCCATCGGTCAGTGTCAAATCGGCCAGTTGTCCTGCATAGAATGCAAAGGAATCTGTTATATTGCTTTCTACCCCGTCTCCGCTATAGGGATATCTTCTGTTTTCTCCGTCAAACACCCCAATATAAGTATCCGCAGCCTCCGTTATGTACACATTATACAGTTCTTCCGTCACGGAAGCCTGCGGCGGCGCTTCTCCCTTCTTTTTCTTCTCCCCGCTCCCGCTTTTCGCCAGCGCAAGGGAAAAGGCGATGAGAATGATAAGCCCGATTCCCACCAGACATAAAACTGCTTTTATCTGCATTCTTTGAGATTTATTCCAGTCCGGCATATGATTCCATATTTGCAAATTCTTATCCTGTCCCTTTCAGATTTTGAAAAGAGAGCAGCCGAAAAGCTGCTCTCTTTTATCTGTCGTATAACCCCAAAATGCCGGCTCTTGCCTTTTGACTCCTAGCCGTGGCCAGGTGGGCAACCGCAACCATGTTTTTGCCTTCCCCTGCAATCCTCATATGAGTGGAGGCTTGACAGCCGCATGGCGATATAGGAATCCCATTTAAAGTAGATGTAGGTTCAAAATTAACAAGAGTTATCGAACATTTCAGGTTACTTATATTATAGTCAAAAATCGTGCCGATTACAAGACAAAAATATAGGTAATTTATACAATTAATTACAGGGTATTTGCTTCTGCAACTACCTTCTTCAATGCCTCAAGTGCTTCGTCAGGAAGCTTGTCATAACCTTCCTTCTTGGTTGCGAAGCCTTCTACTGCATCCACACGATTCTGCATAGCGTTCTTGAGCTGTTCAGCGTAATCCTTGTCGGACAAATCTACGTTGAAATCGCCCCAGTTCATGATTTCGATATCGGAGAAAGATCCCCATTTCTCAAAGGCTGCATTTCCTTACACGATGCTCTCCAGAATGCCAAGCGTATCAGCCGGTTTTACCTTCTTGCCCATGAAATCGCCGGTATTGATGATGTAGCAGTCAACGTTCTTCTCTTCCACCAGTTTCTTAAATTTCTCATAGTCGTTTGCAAGCGGATAGGTTCTGAACGGGTTTGCATAAGGTACGATACGAAGTGCGTTCAAATCGGTGCCTGCTGCCACACGCTCTGCTGTAGAAGTCTTGGTTGCAAGGGTTGCGCCCATAACAGAAGCAAGCGCAGCGCCTTTCAGCTTCACTACAGGAGGAATGGTCGGATCCTTCATAATCCAGAAAATAGCGTTTACAGGAGCGTCAATCTTATCCACACGGTTCGGAGACCAGAGTTTGGACTTGATGGCACGTCCGTTGCCGTTTCTGATATCCTCTGTCACAAGCTGGATTTTGCCATTCTCATCCAGTGTTGCAGAGCAGTTCTGTGCAGAAAGCAGATACTCGTTGTCAGGACAGCCTGTCGGATAATCTGCAGTCTTGTCAAAATAAGTAGGCTCCAGTGCAACGGAAGCACAGGTGTCGGTATTGATGATGAATGCATCGTCATGCAGCACCTTGATTTCATATTTGCCGCCATGTTTTGCATGGGTCAGCGTGGACTTACCGGAACCTGACAGACCATATACGGAAGCAACAAACTTTTTGCCGTCGGGAAGCAGGTATTCCTTCTGTCCGCCGTGGCAGGAAGCATAGCCGTTTCTGTTTGCAAGCGCCCATGCCATGGTCAGTGTGCCCTTCTTGTGCTCGCCAAAGTATCTCATACCAAGAATCGCTGCGCAGTTCTGGTTGGTATCAAAATAGCACAGGGTCAAAGGATCGCTTAAGCAGCTGTAATCTACGTCCGGTCTGTTGCCGGGCACCCACTGCGGATCGGAGAAAATGTAAATATCCGGCTCGTTGCCATCGCCTACCGGCTTGGAATTTTTGTACATTTTTACATACTCGTCAGACATATACTGGAAGTTAATCATCCAGTTGTAGAGAATATTCTCCTCGCCTTCGGGAATCAGAAGATGAGCCTTTACCATAAACTCAGGGTCAAGGCCTACGAAACACTCTGCATGGTACATGGTTTTCCAGCGTGTCTCATAAACTGCATCCATAACCACCTTATCCAGCTTTGCTTCATCAACACCGGGCTCACCCTTGATGCGGCGTGCTGCTGCATAACGGCCAGTTACGGCGCCATCATTAAAAAGAAGCACCTTGGCATCCTTCTCAAGACCAAAGGTCTCGCCATCCTTTACGGGCATGTCTGTCACAACAGTTCCCGGGGAATTTTTTGCCAGTTCATAGGCCTCTTTCAAAGTGTTTACCTTCACTACATTGTTTCCGTAGAAAGCTGCCTCAATAATGGAACGGGTCTTGGAAAACCCTACCTTGCCGGCACCGATTTCGGAAATTGGATAATACGCTTTTGTTGACATACTA
>CAMWLB010000339.1 GCA_947174985.1 uncultured Lachnospiraceae bacterium
TCTCCGAAGCGTGGCAAGTCGCCGTTTTTGTCTATCATGCCCATTTCCTGTGTCTTGCAAGATAGTTTTGCAAGCATTTATTATTATAGCAGAAAACAGGTGCGTAGAGTAAAGAATTTGAAAAATATATAAAATTTCCCTGAAATGGCAATTATTTTCGATTTACATCTTGAATTATCAATGGGAATTAGGTAAAATGGATATGCTGATAAAAATTTGACAATCATAAGATTGGATCAAACAAATATAAAATTTTAGGAGGAAACTAAAATGGCAGTAAGAGTAGCAATCAATGGTTTCGGCCGTATCGGTCGTCTTGCATTCAGACAGATGTTTGAGGCAGAAGGATATGATGTTGTGGCAATCAACGATTTGACAAGCCCCAAGATGTTAGCACATCTTTTGAAGTATGATTCTTCACAGGGCAAGTACAAATATGCTGATTCCGTAGAAGCAGGCGAAGACAGCATCACCGTAAACGGCAAGACCATCACCATCTACAAAGAAGCAGACGCTTCCAAGCTTCCCTGGGGTGAGTTGAAGGTTGACGTAGTTTTAGAGTGTACAGGCTTCTATACCTCAAAGGATAAGGCATCTGCTCATATCACAGCAGGCGCGCGCAAGGTTGTTATTTCTGCTCCTGCAGGCAATGACCTTCCTACCATCGTATACAATGTAAACCATGATACTTTGAAGCCGGATGACACTGTTATTTCCGCTGCTTCCTGTACAACCAACTGCCTTGCTCCCATGGCTAAGGCTCTCAATGATTTCGCAGAAATCCAGAGCGGTATCATGACCACTGTACATGCATACACCGGTGACCAGATGATTCTTGACGGACCTCAGAGAAAGGGCGATTTGAGAAGAAGCCGTGCAGGCGCATGCAACATCGTTCCTAACTCCACCGGCGCTGCAAAGGCAATCGGTCTTGTTATTCCCGAGCTGAACGGCAAGCTTATCGGCTCCGCACAGCGTGTTCCGACCCCTACCGGCTCAACCACTATCTTAGTAGCAGTTGTAAAGGGTGAGGTTACCAAGGAAGGTATCAACGAAGCAATGAAGGCTGCAGCAACCGAGTCCTTCGGTTACAATGAGGATGAAATCGTATCCTCCGACGTTATCGGCAGCACCTACGGCTCCATCTTTGACGCAACCCAGACCATGGTTTCCAAGATGGAAGACGGCAACAGCTTAGTTCAGGTTGTTTCATGGTATGACAATGAGAACAGCTACACCAGCCAGATGGTTCGTACCATCAAGTATTTCAGCGAGCTGGCATAAGCGAAAGCACTTTAGACCTATCAGGGTCCGGTCTTATGGACCGGACCCTTTTTATTCACAATGAAACGGAGGTATTGAAACAATGGGTTTAAACAAAAAATCAGTAGATGACATTAACGTAAAGGGAAAAAGAGTTCTGGTACGCTGTGATTTCAACGTACCTTTAAAGAACGGCGAGATTACCGACGAGACACGTATTACAGCAGCGCTTCCCACGATTCAGAAGCTGCTTAACGATGGCGGCAAAGTGATTCTCTGCTCCCACTTAGGCAAGGTAAAGAATGGCCCCAACGAAGGCGAGTCATTAGCACCGGTTGCAAAGAGGCTTTCCGAAAAGCTGGGCAAGGAAGTAAACTTCGTTGCAGATTACAATGTAACAGGCGAGGCTGCGACAAAAGCAGTTGAGGCTATGAAGGAAGGCGACGTAGTACTGTTGCAGAACACCCGCTTCCGCGGTGCAGAGGAGACCAAGAACGGCGAAGCTTTCAGCAAAGAACTGGCAGATTTGGCAGACGATTATGTATGTGATGCTTTCGGTTCTTCCCACAGGGCACATGCGTCTGTGGAAGGCGTTACTAAATTTATCTCTGAGAAGGGCGGCTCCAACGTAGTAGGCTACCTGATGCAGAAGGAAATCAACTTCCTCGGCAACGCAGTGGAAAATCCGGTAAGACCTTTCGTGGCGATTCTGGGCGGTGCAAAGGTTGCAGACAAATTAAACGTAATCTCCAATCTGTTGGAGAAGTGCGATACTCTGATTATCGGCGGCGGTATGGCTTATACTTTCTTAAAGGCACAGGGCTATGAAATCGGTAAGTCTCTGGTAGATGACAGCAAACTTGACTACTGCAAGGAAATGATGGAAAAGGCAGAGAAGCTTGGCAAGAAGCTGCTGCTTCCGGTAGATTCCGTTACGATTACGGAGTTCCCGAATCCCATCGACGCTCCTGTTGAGGTAGAGGTATATGATGTGACCAATATGCCTGCTGACAGAGAGGGCTGCGATATCGGTCCCAAGACGGCTGAAATGTTTGCAGATGCTGTGAAGTCTGCAAAGACCGTGGTTTGGAACGGACCCATGGGCGTGTTTGAGAATCCTACTCTGGCAGAGGGTACCATTGCGGTTGCAAAGGCACTGGCTGAGACAGAAGCTACTACGATTATCGGCGGCGGCGATTCTGCAGCAGCAGTCAACCAGTTAGGCTTCGGCGATAAGATGTCCCATATTTCCACAGGCGGCGGCGCTTCCCTTGAATTCCTTGAGGGCAAGGAGCTTCCCGGCGTGGTTGCAGCGGACGATAAATAAAGAAAGTGAGATAATGAAAATGGCAAGAAGAAAAATCATTGCCGGCAACTGGAAGATGAACATGACGCCCAGTGAAGCCGTGGCATTAATCGAAAAGTTAAAGCCGCTGACAGCGACGGATAAGGCGGACGTAGTATTCTGCGTGCCTGCCATCGATATCATTCCTGCTGTGGAAGCAGTAAAGGGAAGCAATATTGAAATCGGTGCAGAAAATATGTATTTTGAGGAGAAGGGTGCATATACGGGCGAGATTTCTCCCGCCATGCTCACCGATGCCGGTGTAAAATATGTTATCATCGGACATTCCGAGAGAAGAGAATATTTTGCAGAGACGGACGAGACAGTCAATAAGAAGGTGTTAAAGGCATTTGAACACGGTCTGACACCGATTATCTGCTGCGGCGAGTCCCTGACGCAGAGAGAGCAGGGCATCACGATTGACTGGATACGCCAGCAGATCAAGATTGCGTTCCTTAATGTGACAGCAGAGCAGGCAAAGAAAGCAGTTATCGCTTACGAGCCTATCTGGGCAATCGGAACGGGCAAGGTGGCAACTACTGAGCAGGCGCAGGAGGTATGCGCTGCAATCCGTGCCTGCATCGGCGAAGTTTACGATGAGGCGACTGCGGAAGCAATCCGTATCCAGTACGGCGGCTCCGTATCCGCAGCGAGCGCTCCCGAGCTTTTTGCACAGCCCGACATTGACGGCGGTCTGGTAGGCGGCGCTTCACTCAAGGAAGATTTTGGCGCGATTGTGAACTATTGATTTGCTTTGCAAATGAATAGTCATGAATTATTAATTTGCAGATATTGGTTTTTAAGGGGCTGCCTTATGGCAGTCTCTTTGACGTATTTAAGGGAAGTTGTATTTGCTATAAACACACAAATGAGGTATAATGAATAAATGGTAAAAGAAAAGGGATTTTGACAAAAAGTGATAAAGCGGCTTGACCGAAAGTGATAAAAGATTTATCA
>CAMWLB010000340.1 GCA_947174985.1 uncultured Lachnospiraceae bacterium
GTATGTGTACATACCTTATTTAAAAAGTAACGGTCGTGGGAAACCACGATAACGGTATTTTCAAATTCAATAAGGAAGTTTTCCAGCCATGCGATGGCATCCAAATCCAAATGGTTGGTCGGCTCGTCTAAAAGCAGGATGTCGGGATTGCCGAAGAGCGCCTTGGCGAGCAGAATTTACACCTTTTCATTGCCGTTGAAGTCCTTCATCTGTACATAATGAAGCGCCGTGTCGATGCCCAGACCGTTTAAGAGGGAGGCGGCATTGGATTCTGCTTCCCAGCCGTCCATCTCTGCAAATTCCGCTTCCAGCTCGCTGGCGCGGATGCCGTCCTCGTCGGTAAAATCCTCCTTGGCATAGATAGCTTCTTTTTCCTTCATAATCTGATAAAGTCTTTCATTGCCCATGATAACCAAATCCAGAACCGTGTACTCGTCATATTTGAAATGATCCTGTTCCAGCACGGAGAGGCGCTGGCCGGGCGTGATGAAGATATCGCCGTTTGTGGTCTCAAGCTGACCGGAAAGTATTTTCAGGAAAGTGGATTTGCCGGCTCCGTTGGCGCCGATAAGACCGTAGCAGTTGCCCTCGGTAAACTTTATATTTACGTCTTCAAATAATGCTTTTTTTCCTACTCTGTAGGTTACGTTGTTTGCAGAAATCATATGCTTAACCCTTTCTCTTTTTTCAATCCTGTTACATCGGTATCGTCAGGCATCTTTCAAGCTGCCGTTTCCTATTTTTACATGAAAACGGAGCTTTTTCAAGAGGATTTTTATAATTATGGAAAAAAGGCACTGTGAAAACCCGTTGAACTTGCCTTGATATAATGATAAAATGGAAAAAACGGAAATAGAAAGGGTACGGATATGGGTAAAAAATTAAACTATGGGCGCACTTTTTTAATCGGACTGGCTTTTTTGTCCATCAGCAGCTTCTGGCAGGTGTATGACAACATCATTCCACTGATGCTGAAAAATACGTTTGGGCTGGGCGAGACGGTGACAGGTGTGGTTATGGCGCTCGACAATGTGCTGGCAATTTTCCTTTTGCCGATATTTGGAAGCATTTCCGATAAAGTGGATACAAAACTGGGGAAGAGAACCCCTTTTATTATTACGGGAACTGTGCTGGCGGTTATCTTTTTACTGCTGCTGCCTGTTGCGGATCATGCGAAGAATCTGCCGCTGTTTGTGGGCGCTCTGTTTGGTGTGCTGATATCCATGGGAATCTACCGCTCTCCCGCGGTAGCGCTTATGCCGGATTTGACGCCGAACAGACTGCGCAGCCGTGCCAATGCGGTGATTAACCTCCTGGGGGCTGTCGGCGGCGTCTATTCCCTGATTATGATAAAGCTTCTGGTGGGAACAGGGCTTACACCCGACTATGAGCCGCTCTTTATCAGTGTTGCGGCGGTTATGATAGTTGCGGTGCTTGTTCTGGTACTGACCATCCGCGAAAAGAAGATTGCGGCGCAGGTGGCAGCGGAAGAAGCAATGGAAAGCAGCGAGGAAAAAGCAGAGAAAAAGGGAACCGTGCTTGCGCCCGAAGTAAAGCGCAGTATGCTCTTTATGCTGGCGTCTATTTTCCTGTGGTTTACGGCGTACAATGCAGTGACAACCGCTTTTTCCCGCTATACGGTGGAGGTGTGGAAGCTGGAGGGCGGCGGTTTTGCCGACTGTCTGATGGTGGCTACGGTGGCGGCGATTATAAGCTATATTCCTATCGGACAGATATCCGGCCGCTTTGGCAGGAAAAAGACGATTATGGGCGGTGTGATTCTGATGGCAGCCTGCTATTTTGCCGCTATTTTTGTCACGGAGTATGTGCCTGTGATTAATGTGGCATTTGCCCTGATTGGTGTGGCATGGGCGGCTATCAATGTCAATTCCTACCCGATGATAGTGGCGATGAGTGAAGGTGCGGATATCGGAAAATTTACCGGAACCTACTATACCTTTTCCATGGCGGCGCAGATTATGACGCCGATTTTGTCCGGCTTTCTTTTGGAGCATGTGTCCTACAGAACGCTGTTCCCCTACGCCATGATTTTCTCCCTGCTGGCATTTTTGACGATGACGCAGGTAAGGCACGGTGATGTAAAGCCGGCGAAGAAGGCAAGTCTTTTGGAAAATTTTGATGTAGATGACTGATAAGCGAAAAGCCTATAAGGGCAGGAAAGGTGTGTTTCTTTGATGATAAAAGCAATATTACTGACAGTTGTGAGTATTATCTTGGCAGTGGCAGTGCTGTATCTGCTTATGATAATGCCGCGGATGCTGCACAGGCCGGACAGCGCTCCTTTTGCAGGCGTACTGTATGCACACAGGGGGCTGCATGACAATACCTCCGAAGCACCGGAAAATTCCATGGCAGCGTTTCAAAAAGCAGTGGATGCAGGATTTGGGATTGAACTGGATGTGCAGCTTTCGTTTGACAAGGTTCCGGTGGTGTTTCACGATTTTTCCCTGGCGCGTGCATGCGGCGCTGAGGGAAAGGTGGCGGATTATACTTATGAGGAGCTGCAGCAGTTTACGTTGTTTGATTCTGACCAGAGGATTCCGAAGTTTTCTGATTTTCTGGAACTGGTAGACGGCAGGGTTCCTCTGATTATTGAGTACAAAATCCCGGGCGGGGTCACGGAAGTGTGTCCTGTTGCTGACAAGCTGCTGCAGGATTACAAAGGGGCGTACTGTATTGAATCCTTTAATCCGCTGGGGCTGCTCTGGTACAGGCAGAACCGCAAAGAGATTATGCGGGGACAGCTTTCGGACAATTTTTTAAAGTCGGGTGAAAAGGAATTTTCTCCGTTATTGTATTTTGCCCTTCATCATATGTTGTTCAATTTTCTGACAAAACCGGATTTTATTGCATATAACCATAACCGTTACAAGGATTTGTCCCGCAGGCTGTGCAGGTATCTGTACCGCTGTCCGGCGGTGGCATGGACCATCAAGAGCGGGGAGGAGCTGACGAACCGGAGGAAGGATTTTGACTTATTTATCTTTGACAGTTTTCTTCCGGAGAAATAGAGATACATAAGATAAGGAGTTTGTGTGGTGAAAGAACTCAATCAAATCGGAAAGCTGATAAATTACGAGAGAAACAGGGCTGGTATGAAATTGAATGAGCTGAGCAGGGGATTGTGCTCCCGTGCCTTTTTGATGAGGGTGGAGACGGGAGAGCGCACCTGCGATAAAATGATAGCTGACGCTCTGCTACAGCGTGCAGGGGTTTCGGCAGACAAATTTTCTTATATGTTAAGTCCCAAAGAGCAGCTACTGCTTATGCTCAGGGAACAGATGTTGTCCGCCGTGGAGAAAGGAAATGAGGCGGAGGCGCGGGAGCTTATCGCTCGTTACCGCAGGAAGACGGAGAAGAAGGGAAAGTTACATAAACAGCTTTTGCTGCTGACACAGGTGGTGCTGGACTGGAAATGCGGCGGCGGGATGGAGGCAATGCAGGAAAGACTTGCCGAGGCATGGGGTATCACCATGAACAAGAATACCATGGAGGATATGGTTTCCGGAAAGAAAAAGGATATGGGCATGAC
>CAMWLB010000341.1 GCA_947174985.1 uncultured Lachnospiraceae bacterium
TTCCTTACTGGCTGTAAGGGGTAATAACCATAAATATATAGAAGTAGAGAGGAAACGAAAAAAGATGAAAGTAGAAGAACTGACAAGCTATGAACTGATAGAGAGGAGAACCATTGCGGATTTAAACTCCGAGAGCTATCTGTTGCGGCACAAAAAGACAGGAGCAAGGGTTGCACTTTTGTCCAATGATGATGACAATAAGGTGTTTTATGTGGGTTTCCGCACAACGCCTGTGAACAGCACCGGTGTGGCGCATATTCTGGAACATTCCGTGCTGTGCGGCTCGGAGCATTTTCCGGTGAAGGACCCTTTCGTGGAGCTGGTAAAGGGTTCGCTCAACACCTTCTTAAACGCGATGACATATCCGGACAAAACCCTGTATCCGGTGGCAAGCTGCAATGATAAGGATTTTCAAAATCTGATGCATGTGTATCTGGATGCCGTATTTTATCCAAATATTTACAAAGAAGAAAAGATTTTTATGCAGGAAGGCTGGCATTATGAACTTTCCGATAAGGAGGAGCCGCTTACATTAAACGGCGTGGTTTACAATGAAATGAAGGGCGCTTTTTCCTCGCCCGACGAGGTGCTTATCAGGGAACTGAGCAATTCCCTGTATCCGGATACCACCTACAGCTTTGAGTCGGGCGGCGACCCGCAGGATATCCCGAAGCTTTCCTATGAGGAATTTTTGAATTTCCACAGAAGCTATTACCATCCTTCCAACAGCTATATTTACCTCTATGGCGATATGGATATGGCGGAAAAGCTGGATTATATTGACAAAGAATACCTTTCCCATTTTGAGGAGCGTCATGTGGATTCCAGCGTGCAGAGCCAGCCTGTGCCTGAGGCGTTAAACAGGGTGGAAAAGGAATACCCCATAGGCGATGAAGAGGACGAGAAGGAAAAGGCCTATTTTGCATACAGCATGTCCGTGGGAGATACGCTGGACAAGGAGCTTTATGTGGCGTTCCAGGTGCTCGACTACGCGCTCTGTTCTGCTCCGGGTGCACCCTTAAAGCAGGCGCTTACGGATGCAGGCATCGGCACGGATATCTACAGCATCTATGACAATGGCATCAAGCAGCCCTATTTCAGTATTGTATCAAAAAATACAGATGCCGGAAAAGAAGAGGAGTTCCTTGCCATTATTCACAGGGTGCTGGGAGAAATCGCGGAGAAAGGCTTCGATAAAAAGGCGCTGCTTGCAGGTCTGAATTATTATGAATTTGAATACAGGGAGGCAGATTTCGGACGTTATCCGAAGGGACTGATGTACGGCCTGCGCATGCTGGACAGCTGGCTTTACGACGACAACAAGCCTTTTATCCATGTGGAGGCAAACGAGACCTTTGCCGCACTTCGCAAAAAAGTGGACACCGGATATTTTGAAGGACTTGTGAAACAATACTTGATTGACAATCCGCACAAATCCATTGTAGTGCTTCTGCCAAAGAAGGGTCTTACGGAAAAGAGGGAGAAGGAGTTAAAAGAGCAGCTTGCGGCATACAAGGCGGGGCTTTCGGAGGAGAGCTTAGAGGCTTTGATTGCCAAGACAAAGGCATTAAAAGAGTATCAGGATACGCCGGATACGGAGGAGAATCTCGCCAAGATTCCCATGCTCACCGTAAAGGATATCAAAACAGAGGCGGCAGTTTTTGTCAATGATCTGAGAAAAATCGGAGAGACAGATTTCCTTTTCCATGATTTATTTACCAATGGAATCGGCTATCTGCGCCTGATGTTTAAGCTGGATAAGGTGCCTGAGAGGCTGTTCCCGTACCTCGGCATCCTGAAAGGAACCCTGATGCTCTTAAATACGGAGCACTATTCTTATGCGGAGTTGTTTAATGAATCCAACATCAAAACGGGTGGTATATCAGCGGATGTCAATGTCTACGGCAGTATCCGCGACGAGCAGAAGCATACAGTGACCATGGAATTAAAGACCAAAGTGCTCTATGAGAATCTGGAAGAAGCCATTGAATTGATGCGGGAAATCATGATGACTTCTGACTTTACAGATAAAAAGAGAGTAAAGGAAATACTGGCGGAGGGCAAGTCCAGAATGCAGGGACAGATGACATCCGCAGGTCACAGCGTCGCGATGATAAGGGCGCTTTCCGGCATATCGAAGACTGCTGCATACAATGAGCTGCTTTCCGGCATTGCATTTTACAGGCTGGTAGAAAAGTTGAATGCAGATTTTGATAAAGAGGCGGAAGACATTTCCTCGAAGCTTGCGGAGCTTGCGGCAATCATTTTCAGACCGGAAAATCTGATGGTGGACTTTACGGGAAGCAGCGAAATGGCGGATAAGCTTCCGGCAATGATAGAAACACTGAAGGCTTCGCTCTATCAGAACGAAGTGGAAGAGGGACATTTTGAAGTTGCGCTGCATAAAGAGAAAGAGGGTTACAAGACGCCCGGGCAGGTACAGTATGTATGCCGTGCCGGTAATTTTAAGAAAAAAGGTCTTCCTTATGATGGTTCACTCAAGGTGCTTAAGGTGATGATGGGCTACGACTATCTCTGGAACCAGGTTCGTGTCAAGGGCGGCGCTTACGGCTGTATGTGCGGCTTTAGCAAGCAGGGGGACAGCTATTTTGTATCCTACCGCGACCCGAATCTGCAGAATACCATAGAGGTCTACGAGAAGGCGGCGGATTATATTGCTTCTTTTGAGGCTGACGAGAGGGTGATGACCCAGTTTATCATCGGCGCCATAAGCGAGCTGGATGTGCCGATGACGCCCGCTACAAAGGGTAACGTCTCATTAGGCGGCTACATGATGGATATGACGGATGCGGATTTGCAGAAGGAAAGGGACGAGCTGCTTGGCACAACGCCGGATAAGCTGAAAGGTACGGCGGCGTATATCAGGGCGTTTATGGAGGACGACTGCTTCTGCGTTGTAGGAAATGCCGAAAAAATTACCGAAGCGGGCGATTTGTTTGAAAAGGTGGAAAATCTCGTCGGGTAACTTTGTCGGATGAAGATGAGGGAGGATGCGTTTATGGTGAAAAAGACATTTTTGGCTGCGGTCCTGCTGGCGTTTGTGCTGGCGGGCTGCGGCAGCAGCTATGATGGCGGAAGCAGTAATTATACAAACGGCGGCTATTATGCGGCGCAGGACTCGGCTGGCAGCATGGGCTTTTACGAAGGGGCGGATTATGATTTTGGATATGAGTCGTCCGAGTCCTATGAAAGCCCATCCGCGGAGGCGGGCGGAGATGTGCGTGCGGGAAGAAAGCTGATTCGTACCGTGAATCTGCAGGTGGAGACCATGGATTTTGACGCCCTGCTTTCCTACTTGGAAAACAGGACACAGGAGCTTGGCGGTTATGTGGAGAACTTAAATTCCAACAATGGCAGCAGCTATTACGGCACAAGCTACAGTGGAAGCGGCTACCGCAATAACAGAACGGCAAGCCTGACGCTGCGGATACCCAAAAACAATCTGGACAGCTTTCTTGTGCAGGTGGCAGAAAACAGCAATAAAACAAGCAGGTCTGAGCGGGAAGTGGACGAGACGTTGGATTAGGTG
>CAMWLB010000342.1 GCA_947174985.1 uncultured Lachnospiraceae bacterium
TCTTGTCATCATGCCAGTTCAGGTCTGCATCCGTATAAGGTTCCTGGGGCACGATCTCATACATATCAGCCCCCATATTTTCCGCTATGATCTCAGCAACCCCTTTGGTTGTCCCTGTTGCTGAAAAATACGCTACTAAAACTTTGTTCCCTTCTTCCTCCTGAACATCCTGACTGTCGGCTGCTTCTGTACCGTCTGTACCTGTCACAGCAGCGTCCTCTGATGATTCAAAAGTGCCGTTTGTTTCCGGCTGGACAGATGCCGATTCTTCTGCAGGTGCAGGACTTTGTTCCCTGTCCAAAGTATCCGATGAAGAGTTCCCATTTTGTCCGGCATTTCCGCCGCATGCTGTCAGGGATATTACCATAGCTGCCATAAGCAGCGCCATCACTATCCTTTTCATAAAGTTCATCCTCCTTTATTTCATCTCTTTTTCCCACATACGGATGACATTAATATCCGCCTTATCTGCAAGGGATTCCATGGTTTCAATCTCGTCTGCTGAAAGAACGATCCTTGCCGCCTTTGCCGCATCTTCTACATGGCTGACCTTTGTTACGCCAATAATCGGGAGTGTTCCCTTTGCGACTGCCCATGCAACCGGAATCTGTGCAATCCCTGCTTGATGCCTGTCTGCGATCTCTTTCAGCCCTGCGTTCAGTTCCGAAAGCTGTCCAAGTATAGGATTGTATGCCTTTGCCCTGTCAGAACCTTCCGGGAATGGATGCTCCCTGTCATATTTTCCGGAAAGCGCCCCCGCTCCAACACCATGTAAGAGAAAAATACGATTCCCTTCTCCTTACAATAAATTTCCTCCTAAATTTCACATTCTTTTTCTGTCAGATTTTCTGGTTTCCGGTAGACCATACATGTTTTTCCTTTGCACTTTCAGGCTTGTTCTGTGCCATGACTCCTGCCAGTGCATGAGGCACGTACGGCTCCTCCAGATAATGTATTTCATCCTCTGTCAACTCCAGTTCCACCGCTTTTGCTGCTCCCTCGATATGATGAAATTTCGTTGCACCCACCACAGGGGATGTCACTTTTGTAAGTAGCCACGCAAGGGAAATCTCTGTCATGGTGACATCCCTCTTTTCCGCAATTTCCTGTACACGGCGGATGATGACCTCATCCTGCTCCTTTGTTGCATCATATTTAAATTTTGCATAACTGTCCTGCTGAAGCCTCTTACTGTCCTCCCCCGGTTTCCGGGAAAGCCTGCCACTTGCCAGCGCACTGTATGGTGTGAGGGCGATATTCTCCTCATAACAGAAAGGCGCCATCTCCCTTTCTTCTTCCCGGAAGATCAGATTATAATGCCCCTGAATAGATACAAACTGTGGGAAACCTTCTTTCTCTGCAAGGGCATTTGCTTTGGCAAGCTGCCATGCATAGCAGTTTGAAATGCCAATGTAACGCACCTTCCCCGCTTTTACCACGTTGGAGAGTCCTTCCATAATATCATAAATCGGTGTCTGGTAGTCCCACATATGGTAAATATAGAGGTCAATATAATCCGTACCAAGATTCTGAAGGCTTTTGTTGACCATTTTTTCAATATGCTGCTGTCCAGACACGCCTGCCTCTATTTCCTCCTGTGTCCTGGGCAGAAACTTTGTGGCAACCACCATCTCATCACGTTTTGCAAAATCTTTCAGTGCCCGACCCACATACTGCTCGCTGGTACCACTCTGATAAGCAATTGCTGTATCATAAAAATTCACGCCAAGCTCAATGCCCCTCTTAATGATCTCCCGTGAATGCTCCTCATCCAAAGTCCACGAATGCTGCCCTTCCCCCGCAGCGCCGAAACCCATGCATCCCATACAGATGCGGGAAACGGTCAGATCTGATTTTCCTAATTTTGTATATTTCATGTCCTGCTCCTTTCCTGCCCTATATAAATTTTCCAAGACCATACGCCTCTGTATAATAACACTTCGGCATCATCCCGACCGTCCCTGCCCCTTTTGCAAGAACCATGCCCCTGTTCTGGAAAGACAGATAGTCAAAAATGATGTCAAAATGAGTCTTGATGCCTTTCATGACAACTTCATCATCGTTCCATGCCGTAGCAATCAGCGCCGCTTTCATCCTTTTTCGTGTAATTGCACCGTTTCTTGCATAAAAACGGTCAATCATCATTTTTAATTGTGCGCTCATCCCAAAATAATAAACCGGGGTTGCAAATACCACAGCATCCGCCGCAAGGAGCTTTTTCAGTACCTCGTTCCCATCATCTTTCTGGACGCAGTCCCCGTTCATGCCGCAGCAGTCACACCCAAGGCAGGGATGGATATTGCCATGGGCGCAGTCATAGACTGTTATCTTATGTCCTGCCTCTTCTGCGCCCCTGATAAATTCTTTTACAAGTGTATTGGAAGTTCCCTCCCTGTGGGGGCTTCCGCATAAAATCAATATGTTCATCTTTCCTCTCATTCCGCCGCATAAGCAGCATCCCATTTCTTCATCCTTCCAGACACAATCTGAATCTCACACTTATTCCTTTACTCCCAGCAGTTTCTTTACACAAGTGTATGTCATCCCATAAACGGAAAGATATACAAACCCTACATCTGCCTGTTCCATTGCCTCTCTCTGCTTGTCTGTCACTACCGTATATGGATAGATACCATACATGAACGGGAAAAAGGTATAGATGAAGTCCTGTCTTTCACCCTCTGTCATTTCCGGGCAAAATTTTTTCAGCAGCCAGTTCACTGCCTTGATGGATGCCCCATATGCCCGCTTGAATTCCACCAGCCGTTCCATCCTGCTGTTGGCCTCCATGTCATAGTGGTTCATACTCATAATCTTGAGTAACAGCACCCTTTTATCTACTGATTGTGCCAGAGCTTTTGCAAGTTCCTCCCTGCTCATTGTTTCATGCCCCGCAGCCAATCCATCCAGTTCCTTCACCCACAGCTCATACTCTTCCTGAAGGATGGCAAGGAAGATTTCTTCCTTTGTCTCAAAATAATTATAGATGGATGTGCGGGTAAAAGAAGTTTCCTCTGCAATATCTTTGATCGTGATATCTTTAAAGCCCTTTGTTTTGTACAATGACTTACAAGCTGCGATGATTTCCTCTCTCCTGGCATTTGTAAGTTCAATCGATCCTTTTGGCATAACCTTTCTCCCCTATTCTTTTGTGTTTCCTTTAAATGACAGACACTTTCCAAGCACGTCCCCGGTCTTTAAGTATTCATAAGTCGGGAATTCAAACAGCACAGGCTTTAAGGTATGGTAATTAACTTTCCCTTCGGCATTCAGATGTTCTTCTTCCACATAGGTGTTATCAATCGTACAGATAAAGCTCTCAAATCCCGGCGTGTTGTAAATATCCTCCACGGAACACTCCAGTGACAGCGGTGCCTTTGTTATGACCGGTGCTCCGGCATCTCCCAACTCATATGCAAACAGATCCGACTTATCCGTTTTTGACCCGCTTACGCTTCCTGCATAATCCGCTTCCGGCAGGATTCCCTCATCCACCACATTGATGGAAAG
>CAMWLB010000343.1 GCA_947174985.1 uncultured Lachnospiraceae bacterium
GGCCCCGACTTCCACATCAACATCATGCAGCATTTTTTCATCGTCGAAGTAATACGACTGAAACTCTATTGTTTCGTTGCCAACCTTATAGAGAAAACGTCCCTTAATATCCGGCAAATCTACGGCATCCGTGTTTCCCAGCACAATTTCTGATGCTGCCTTGTCTGCAAAACGTCCGGATATCCGGACAGGCACGTTATTCTTAATCTGTCCCGTCAAAACAGTTGCATCCGGTCTCTGCACCCCCAGAAAAAGGTTGATGCCCGTTGCTCTGGACAGACGGGCAAGCGTGGACAGCTTACCCTCCAGTGCCTCATATACTTTTTTGTTTTCTTTTGACACTCCCTTTTTATCAAGCATTTCTGCCAATTCGTCCGAAAACACGCCTATCCTGCATAGATTCTGTTTGGTTTTTTTGTTGTATTCAGCAAGGTTTTTTACTTCCAAATCCCTGAAAAGCCGAAGCCGGCAATCATTTTCCTTCACCAGTAAATCCAGAACCTCCAATGCACGCTCACGCTCCGTTATTACCTCTCCATACTTTTCATACTGTTTACCAAATTCCACGCCGCCTTTGAAATCAATCATGTACACACGGCTGCCCTGTAATATCATCTGCCATAATATACAGCGCAATATCACACTTTTTCCTGAACCGGTTTCTCCGGCCACCAAAGCGTGAGGCACACGGTTCAGGTTAAATGTAATGCTGTCCAGCGCGCTCTGCCCGATGGTGATGATTCCATTTTTATCGTTGCAGTAGGCATCCTGCCACGTAATCATTTCCGGAATTTTATAATCTGCCGGCAATACGGTAAGCTCCACCAGCTTTTTGCTGTTTCCGTACTCCATTTTCAGAATATTGCAGTCAAGTGCTGTTTCCAGCCTTGCTTTCGCTGCTTTCCACTCCTGCAGGGGAATATTCGACTTAAAACTCAATATCTTCTTTTTCCCGTCCTTCTGCTCCCCACAAAAGCATGGGCATTTCCCATCCTTGCCGACAAAGCCGATATCCCGAAATATCGTGTCATAGTCCTGCTCCGGCTGGCTTCCAATGCTTCCCAGAACCAGCAAATAAATTGCCGGCGCACAGAGCAGCACATAGTACAACAGCCATTTGATGTATACCGGAGCGTCTATTTCCATTATCTTTCCTTTAAATATCAAACCGGCACATACTACAAGCACTGATATGCCAACGCCTATCCATGCCTGCCATTTATTTAGTTTTCTTATGCCCCTGAACAGGCCTTTAAAGATAGCAGCTATTGTTCTTCCAATAAACTTAAAAAAACTTCCTACTGCCTCTTCAAGCTGCCGATCCAGATTGCTATTCTTTGCCGCCGTATTCACCATCCCCTTTCTCTTCTTTCTTCTCATATTCCATTTTCAGCTTACGGTTAAAAAGATATCTTTTGGTTGTAGAAAACCTTTCATGCCTCATCCGCTGCTGTACAATCTCATTCGCCTCTTCTACCGGCATATTCTGCTTCAGGTCATTTCTGGTTGTAATTGCAAAAATCCTTCTCAGGTCATGGCACTCTAATCCCAGCTTGTCCGCACATTCCCGCATATAGGCTTCAGAGTAAAATATTTTTCCTTCCGGATACTTCTGCAGATAATCGGGTAGCCGGTCATACAAATATTCATCATGCCGGCACTCTATCAATCCCCCGTGCCCGCCTTTTCCCTTTTTTACCCTTACAAAAATCTTTCCTTCCTGAAGCGTAATATCTCCTGCCTCCAAGTCCGCCAGCTCTGATACTCGCAGCCCGGATATTTCTGCCAGCCGGTAGGCATACCGCAGCCTTTCATTTTGTATCTGGTTTATTTTCCGTTGTGTAGGTTTCAAATAGATGACCTTTTTCGGCTTTTTGCTAAAATTCCTTTTCTTTTTGCTGACCGCCAGAAACTCCTCTTCTGACGGAAGCCGGAGAGACGTATCATACTTTGCCAGCCACTTCAAGCCATTTTTAACCGCGCTGTATTCATTTTTTGTTTTAAACTTTTGGGTCGTCTCTTGTATAATCCATTCCTTGTCTACCTGTCTTAGTTCCTTAAACTGTATATCCTTAAACAGCTTTACTACCGCTGCATAATAGGTACGTGCCGTATTGGGTGGTAACTGCCCCTGTATATATTCCTTGAAAGAGAGCAATATATCATATTTCATCTTATCCGGAGCCTCCCTAGGTTTGCTTTATAGTAGTAATGAGATATAAATATCTCATTACTACGGCTATATTACTATATCCATGCCGCATGAATGGAAGTGTAATCCACGCTCGCTCGTCCATTCACAAGCTCATTCCCTCACAAGCTATATTCCACTTCCATTCATGCTATATTACATAGTAATATAGCCTATTATCGTGGTGTACATATAATCCTGTTAAATCCACTATATATGCCTGTTTTAACGTGTACATTTTCAACCCATTATTTCTATCAATATGTACACACGTTTTTACAGCTTTTCCAACTGCTCCAGCACGGTTATATCCAGCTTCACATACGGCTTGTAGGTTTTGCTCTCGCCATCATACACACGCTTTGTCAGGCGCCGGTCGGCTTCCGTATCAATCCATTTCAGGGCTTTCCAGATTTTCAGCTTATTGCCGGATGTATCATACTTATTTTTATCAAGCATACCTTCCAACACTTTCTTCTCAATCAGGATGTACCCTTTATGCACCTTCCCATTTTTCCGCAGGAACGAACCTATCCCGACAAATTCCTTTGCATAGACTTCCAGCATCCTACCCTGCAGCCTCCTGCTTTATTTCCTGTCTGCAGGTGGCGTCCATGAATGGCCGGCTCACATAATAAACTTTGGTCTCTCCGGAGCTGTAGATATACTTGCGGTTTTTTTCCGATTTTACCAACCCCAAATCCACACAATAATTCAGGAAGCTCTTTAAGTCGAGTTCTGCATGTTTGCAGATATAATCATTAAACACCGACTGCTCAATTTTATAAAAGCTGCTGGAGTTTTTTGTTTCATATGTGTATTTAATGTAAGCCTCGTTTTGAATAATCAGCATTGCCACCTTGCAAAAATCCCTGATAAAGGAAAAAATTTCACTCTCTTCACTGACTGCGTTCTCCTGCGCTTCCTCTGCGCTCTCACCCGCCTGCGGCATTCTGGCCTGCAGCATCCTGACTTCCTCTTCCAATAATTTTATATGGGATTCCCTTTCCTTAAGCTGCATGTCCATTTCGCCTATTTTGTCAATCAGCCTGTTAATTTTTTCTTTTAACTTTACTTCTACACTAGCCATTTTTCCCTCCCGTTCACTTGAAATTGATGTGTATTTTTTCTGCAATGTTTCTTTCAAAAACATGCTGATTTACCTTGATATCAATAGGCTTGTCTTTGTTTGCCCTTACAAAATTTTTCTTGAATTTGACAGTCAACTGCCCATCTGCTTTTTTTGCTGCAGCCGTGGGAATTTTTAAAAAATACTTCCCCTTCTTTATCCAGATATATGCCTTTCCAATCTTTCTT
>CAMWLB010000344.1 GCA_947174985.1 uncultured Lachnospiraceae bacterium
GCTCATACAGATACATCCGGAAGTCCATGAGGAAGGATAAATCATTCTTCATGCTCAGGTATACTGCGTTCTGCAGGGTGATGATTTCCAGTTCCTCCGGTTTGCGGTATGAAGTCCCGTTTACCGCATTGAACAGGGAGAGCAGTTTTTCCCTGTCGTTAAAAAGAAGACGGAGCACGGTGTCCTTGTAGTTCCTCTGCGGGACGCCTGCTTCTCCCATGAGTTTCTCTGTGCTGTCTGCCATGGATACGGTATCCATGAACAGGCTGTTGTCTGTATCGTTCATACATTACCTCCTGACTGCAGGAGGCTTTTTCTCTGAAAATCTCCTGCTCTTATTGTGTTTGGGAATAAAAGCATTGAAGTTTCCGAGAAAAAAGATTTGACGGTTTACAGAATAGAATGTTCTGATATAATAATGCTTTTTCACAGTATAGCATGAGAGAAAGAGGATTGCAATAGGAAAATGCCGCGAACAAAAAAGTTCCACAGCAAAAACTGTGAAACTTTTTACAACAGGGCAAGCCCTTTTAGAACAGGGCTACAAGGATTCGAACCTTGAAATGACGGAGTCAGAGTCCGTTGCCTTACCGTTTGGCGATAGCCCTTTATGCGATTACCTTATGCATTATACATGAAGTGTTTCCATTTTGCAATACCTAAATACAATTTTTTTCAATATCTTGTAAGATTTCAGGAAAAGCCAATAACGTGAAAAATTTTCTGCCGGTATGGTGAAAAAGAAAAAAGTGTGTTATACTGTGCTTGAACTATACGCACAACGAAGAAGGAAATACAATTATGGAAGAATTATATATCCAGCCCGGTATGCCGGAGCAGGAAGAAAAAGAAACCGTAAAGCAGGGGAGAAAATTTTTCTCCAATATGGGCCTGATGTTTCTGGCAGGTACCTTGTGTATCTATGCCATACAGTACAAGCTCAGGGATCTGATTTATATGATAAAACCGGAGGTTTTGCAGAACTCTGACTTTGTGATGTTGTTTTCTTCGGTTCCGATGTATGTTCTCGGCATGCCGCTTATGATAATGCTGATTCACACCATACCGAAAGAAAAAATACAAAAGCGTTCCATGAAGGTGGGAAAGTTTCTGGTGGCATTGATCATATGCTATGGCATTATGTATGCCAGCAATCTGATTGGAAGCCTGATTACTTATCTTCTGGCAGTGCTGAAGGGAAGACCTATTGATAATTACACAATAGAGCTTGCCGGTTCTTCAAGTCTTTGGGTAAGGGTGCTTATCATGGTAATCTGGGCGCCTATTATGGAGGAACTTATTTTCAGGAAAATTCTGGTGGACAGGGCAGTCCGCTATGGCGAAGGCGTGGCAGTTGTGCTCTCCGGTCTGATGTTTGGTTTGTTCCACGGCAACCTTTCCCAGTTTGCCTATGCGGCCACCATAGGAATGTTTTTTGCCTTTATTTATGTAAAAACAGGCAAACTGCAATACACCATTATCATGCATATGGTGGTGAACTTCCTTGGAGGCGTACTGAGCCTTTTTATGCTGAGCTTGGTAGATTTGGAAGAATTGCAGAATATACTGACAGACGGCGGCGATTTATCTAAAGTTTTACCGGGGCTGCTTGTATTTATATTGTATATGTTTATTCTGATTGGCATTGTAGTGGCGGGCATTGTACTGCTTATTGTGTACAGGAAAAGAATGCATTTGAACGCAGGACGAATTACGCTGCCCCGTGGGAAGCGCTTTTTAACCGTGATGTGCAATGCAGGTATGGGATTGTTTTTCCTGTACTGGGTTGTGGAAATCGTATTGCAGATTTTGGAATGAGAGATAGAGAGTCATGTACAGTTTTGAGAGTAGAATCAGATACAGTGAAACAGATAGCGACGGAAGGCTGACATTATTGTCATTAATGGACTATTTTCAAGATTGTTCTACCTTTCAGTCAGAAGATTTGGGAGTGGGACTTTCCTTTCTGCGGGAGCGGAAAGTGGTTTGGGTGCTGTCTTCGTGGCAGATTGCAATAGAACGGCTGCCTGAAATGGGTGAACGGGTATCGGTGGGAACTTTCCCCTATGATTTTAAAGGCTGTTTTGGATTCCGAAATTTTTTCATGCAGGATGAAGCGGGCAGTTATATAGCAAAAGCGAATTCCATGTGGACGCTTCTGGACACAGAGACCTTTAAGCCTAAACGTCCGCCTGAAGAGGTAGTGCAAAAGTACAAAATGGAAGAAAGACTGTCTATGGAATATGCGGGGCGCAAGATTGCAGTGCCGCAGGATATGGAAAGAAAGGAATCCATCGTGGTAAAGCAGCACCACTTAGATACCAACCACCATGTCAATAATGCGCAGTATGTGGGAATGGCAATGGATTATCTGCCGGAGCATTTTCCGGTAACAGGTATGAGGGCGGAATACAAAAAGCAGGCGCTTTTGCATGATATACTGGTGCCATGCGTGCAGGTGAGTAAAATAGAAGACGGGACAGTAACCTATGTGGTATCCCTGCAGGATACACAGGGCGGTGTCTATACAAATGTAGAGTTTGAAGGAAGAAGAAATTATGCTGAAGCTGGGTGAAAAGCAAAAACTGCAAGTGGTAAAAGAAGTAGACTTCGGTGTGTATCTGGCAGACGAAGCCGACACGGAGGAACGGGTGCTTCTGCCGGCAAAGCAGGTACCGGCAGGAACTGAGATGGGAAGCGAAATCGAAGTGTTTCTGTACAGGGACTCCAAGGACCGTATGATAGCTACGACAAATGAGCCCCTTTTAAAGATGGGCGAGGTGACAAGGCTGAAGGTAGCCGATGTCAATAAATACGGTGCATTTTTGGACTGGGGACTGGAAAAGGATTTGTTTCTTCCTTTTAAGCAGCAGACCATCAGGGTGCGTCAGGGCGACACACCTCTGGTATCCCTTTATATTGATAAAAGCGGCAGGCTTTGCGCAACCATGAATGTATATCATGATTTGTCCACGGAAAGTCCCTACCATAAGGATGACAGGGTTACGGGCTATGTGTACGAGTCGAGCCCTGAGTTTGGCATGTTTGTGGCGGTGGATGATAAATATTCGGGGCTGATTCCCAGAAAAGAGCTTTATGAAGAGGTCAGGATAGGCGATACCGTCGTTTGCCGTGTCGCGGCGGTCAGGGAGGATGGCAAGCTGGATTTGAGCATAAGGGAAAAAGCCTACCTGCAGATAGAAGCGGACGCACAGAAAATATTGGATGTGATAGACAGCTTTGACGGTGTGCTGCCTTTTAATGATAAGGCGTCGCCGGAAGTCATTAAGCGGGAGATGCAGATGAGCAAGAACGAGTTTAAACGTGCCGTCGGTCATCTTCTGAAAAATGGAAAAATAGAAATAAAAGAAAAGGCAATTCGCAGAATCTGAAGAAAGGAGGTGTTAGTATGGATATTGCGGGCTTATCTGTATCCATGTCCCAGGTAAAGACTATGGGGCAGATTGGAATTGCTGTACAATTCCAATCTGCCCCATAGTC
>CAMWLB010000345.1 GCA_947174985.1 uncultured Lachnospiraceae bacterium
ATGTTCCGCAGATTGTTCTCTGAAAAAAGCCAGTAACTATGGGCATTAGCAGGTTTTATGGAACAACGGAACAACCTTTACTATATGAAATATATAAAAATAAAAGAGAGAGAGAATGTGTGTATGTGTAATACACGCGCATAACAATATAGGGATTTTTTGTTCGTTCGTTCCGTTGTTCCTGAGATTGGAGGAAGCTATGTTTTTGGAAGAAGTCCTGAAAGACGGGTTCGTGGATTATAAAAAAGTGTATGAACTGGCAGAGGAAAACGGCATAAGAAAGGCAGAGGTCAGGCGGCAGAAGGCGCTGCTGGGCGTGAAGTCAGTCCATGTGGACGGAGAGGAAGGTGAGGCGTTATGGCTGTGGTTCATTCCGAAAAACGTGTGGAAAAGATATTCACAGACGCAGTGAAAAAGATGGGAGGCATGGCGGTGAAGTTCACCTCACCCGGTTTGGATGGGGTGCCGGACAGAATCGTCTTATTGCCGGGAAGGAAGATTGCATTCGTGGAGTTAAAGGCTCCGGGGAAAAAGCCCCGGCCATTGCAGATAAAAAGAATGAGGCAGTTGGAATGTTTGGGTTTTCCCGTTTTTGTGATTGATGGCGTGGAGTAGATAGGAGGTGTGCTGGATGAGATATGTGCCACATGAATATCAGGAGTATGCAAAGGAATTTATTGTGAGCCATAAGGTGAGCGCGTTATTTTTGGATTGCGGTCTTGGCAAGACGGTGATCACGCTGACCGCCATATGGGAACTGGCACTGGACTATTTTGATATCTGCAAAATACTTGTGATAGCACCGCTTAGAGTGGCAAGGGACACATGGCCTGCCGAACTGGAAAAGTGGGACCACCTTTCCGGGGTTGGTATGTCGGCGGTGCTTGGCTCTGAGAAGGAACGCATAGCTGCACTTGGCAGGAGAGCGCAGGTGTATGTCATCAACAGGGAAAATGTGGAGTGGCTGGTGGAGAACCATAAATGGGATTTTGACATGGTGGTGATCGATGAGCTTTCCTCCTTCAAGTCCCATAAGGCAAAGCGGTTCAAGGCATTAAAAAAGGTGCGCCCGATGGTAAGACGCATCGTGGGGCTGACCGGGACGCCTGCGCCGAATGGACTGATTGACCTTTGGGCGGAAATCGGCATCCTCGATATGGGGCAGAGGCTTGGGCGGTTCATCGGCGGCTACCGGGAGCGGTTCTTCGTGCCGGATAAGCGCAGCCGTGAGATGGTATTTTCCTATAAGCCCAGGGAGGGCGCAGAGGAGATGATCTACGAACTGATCTCCGACATCTGCATCAGCATGAAGGCTGTGGATTATCTGGATATGCCGGAATGTGTTTATAACCGCGTGGAGGTTTCCATGAGCGGAAAGGAGATGGCTCTGTATGAGCAGCTAGAGCGGGATATGCTCCTTCCCTTTTCGGACGGTGACATTGACGCGGTGAATGCGGCGGCATTAGCCAATAAACTTTTACAGATGGCGGACGGCGCTGTCTACGATGAGAACGGGAATGTGAAACACATCCATGACCGGAAGCTGGAAGCACTGGAGGATTTGATAGAGGCGGCGAATGGGAAGCCTGTGCTGATCGCCTACTGGTATAAGCATGATCTGGATAGGCTGAAAAAGCACACCGGGGCTGTGGAACTTGACACGGCGGAGGATATGCGGAAATGGAATGCCGGGGAAATCCCGGTGGCGGCAATCCACCCGGCATCAGCCGGACACGGGCTGAACCTGCAGGCAGGAGGCTCCACCCTCATATGGTTCGGGCTGACATGGTCTTTGGAATTGTACCAGCAGATGAACAGGCGGCTGTGGCGGCAGGGACAGGAGGAAACAGTGGTGATCCACCATTTGCTTTCCAAAGGCACACTGGATGAAAGGGTGATGGCGGCTTTAGAAAAAAAGGACTGCGGGCAGTCGGCACTTGTGGATGCAGTAAAAGCGAGGATTGGAGGCGGAGAATGAAAGCAGAGGAAATGTTCAGGAGCTATGCGGCAAGAAAGCAGGAGGTGGATTTACTGAAATTCCGCATCACCAATTTCCGCGGCATTGATGCGGACGAGGTGATAAAATCCATGTGCCTTGCAAAGCCGGAAGGGGAAAAGGTGCAGGAGGGCGAGACTTCCGACAGGACGGCATCCGTGGCGTTAAATTACCGGAAGACGGCTGACAGGCTGGAGGATGAGATGTTTGACGGGCTTTTAGAGCAGTACCGGAGGAAAAAGGCGGAGATCGAGTTCTTCCATTACTGCGTCAGCCGATTGAGCGGGAAGCTGCCGGAGGTCATAACGGACATGGTGCTGGAAGGGATGGACTGGCAGGAGCTTTCCGAGAAGTACAGCGTTTCCCACACCATGATCGGCAAATACCGGAAGAAGGCACTGAAAGAAATGGATATTTTTTATGAAATCCGGGAGAAAAACGATCTGGAAGTGCTGTTGAGCTGAATAAAAAATAAATTTAAAAAAATTTTTCCCTTCCCGGAGGACATTTTTTCTAGGGCGGGGTAAGCAGGAATCCAGTGTTTATGCGTGTTTGCGGACAGGGTTTTGCCGAATGGTTTACTGACTGGTTTACTAGGTGGTTTACTGATGGTTTACCAAGTGGTTTATTGCAAAGGAAAAAATATTGTGCTATGGTTATGATGCGAAGAAGTGTAGGGAGCCTTGTGGATGAATCCACGGGGCTTTTTTCACGTTCTTTGCACAGGGCAGCGGGCTTTATCCTTTCACCGCTGCCCCTTTCCGGTGGAAGGGATGGAAAGGTGGATGCTATGGATTGTTTTGCTATGAAGGAAGATGGGAATTGCAACATTTTGAGTTGTGGGAAATGCCAAGGTGAGACATGCCACTTCCATAAGACACATGAGGAACAGGCGCAGTCGCTTGAAAGAGTGAGTGAGAGACTGCGGAGTCTGCCGGAGTACCAGCAGGAGGCAATCGCTGATAAATATTATGGCGGGGTGAGGAAGTGGTGATACCATGCCGAGAAGACCGATGAAGCCATGCAAGCATCCGGGATGTCCAAAGCTGACATCCGGGATGTATTGCACCGAACACGCAAAGCTGCACACCGCTGACCGTGCCAGTGCTTCCGTCCGGGGATACGATGGCAGGTGGAAGAAAGCACGGATACGTTTCTTAAAAGCACATCCTTTGTGCGTGGAGTGCAGGAAGCAGGGACGCTTGGTGAAAGCAACCGTGGTTGACCACATTGTTCCCCACAGAGGGGATGCAAAGCTGTTCTGGGATGAGGGCAACTGGCAGAGCCTTTGTAAGAGCTGCCACGACCATAAAACCATGACGGAAGACCGCTATCAGGAGTTCCGCTACTGACTTTCGTGGTGTTCCCCTTATTTCCGTCATTCTTTGACAAAGTGTGGCATTTCCCGTGGAATTATTACCGGGGGAGGGGCGGTTCTTATCTCTGTAATTCGACAAAATACTGACCGCCGCCCCCTCAAACGTAAATTTTCGC
>CAMWLB010000346.1 GCA_947174985.1 uncultured Lachnospiraceae bacterium
ATTGATTGGAGCATTTGTTATTTCCCTGTTGTTGATGGTAATCAACGTAATATTCGGCATGATGGCGATTGAACAGGTTGCCAATACAGAGGCGGAGATGGAGAAGAGATATGCGGACAATGCAACTATTTTTTCCCTTGTATTATTGGCAATATCCATTGTTGTTACAGTATTAATTGCAGTATCTATTGTTAAGGAAATCGACAGTTCCTTAAAACAGCTTGTGGCAGCGGCAAGAGAAATTGCCAAAGGACACGTTGACGTTGAACTGAAGAAACATGGCGAGAACGAGTTCGGTGAGTTAATCGATGCGTTTAAGTCAGTAGTTGAAAACAGCAAATATCAGTCAACCATCGCAGAAGAGGTGGCACATGGTAATCTGACAGTTCATGTAAAGCCGGCTTCAAACGAGGATATGTTAGGCAATTCCCTTAAGAAACTGGTTGACGATAACTTAAACGCACTGACAAATATCAGTGATGCAGGTTCACAGGTTACAATCAGCTCCTCACAGGTGGCAAGCGCAAGTCAGGCGCTGGCGCAGGGCTCTACAGAGCAGGCAAGTGCAATCGAAGAGATTACAGCTTCTATCGATGAAATTGCAGAAAAGACCAAGAGAAATGCAGAAGAGGCAAATGAAGCTGCAGGTCTGGTAGTACAGGCAATTGAAGATGTAAAACAGGGCAATAAGCAGATGCATGATATGATGGAAGCTATGCAGGATATCAACAAGGCATCCGAGAGTATTTCCAAGATTATCAAGACGATCGACGATATCGCATTCCAGACCAATATTCTTGCTTTGAATGCAGCTGTTGAGGCGGCAAGAGCAGGCGAGGCAGGAAAGGGCTTTGCGGTTGTAGCAGAAGAGGTAAGAAGCCTTGCAGCAAAGAGTGCGTCTGCAGCGGCTGAGACAGCAGAACTGATTGAGGATTCCATCAATAAGGTTGAATCCGGTTCCAAGATTGCGGACGATACCGCTAAGGCTTTGGAAGCAATTACCAATGTGGTACAGAAGAGTGAAATTATCATCAACGGCATTGCAGAGTCCTCCAACTATCAGGCAACAGCAGTGGCACAGATTGAGCAGGCAATCACACAGGTATCTCAGGTAGTACAGACCAACTCTGCTACCAGTGAGCAGTGTGCTGCAGCAAGTGAAGAGCTCTCCAACCAGGCATCCAGAATGAGAGAAATGCTTTCCATTTACAATCTGGGCAATGGAAGTTCAGGTTCTTTCCGTTCCTCAGCAGGGGTTTCCTCATCAGATATCAATGAGCAGGTAATCTCCCTTGGAGACAGCTTTGGCAAGTATTAATGATTAGAGAGTGAAAAAACGGGATAGCGGCGAGTTTGCCGATATCCCGTTTTTTATTGTTATTTTTACATGCGTCCTTTTGGCGTTTTGAGGCATTTTTCCTGTCATAATGGTGCAATAGCAGTTAAGAAAGCTTGAGAAAAGCAAGTAGAATCAGGATGAGACCGCCAAGCCATGAAATATTAAAGGACAGCCTGCCGGCGGCCCTGTTTCCGAGAGCGGTGCCGCAGATAACAGCGATGGCTTCTGTAAAGAAGGAGCATACAAAAACAGCAAATCCGTTGACATCCCCGAAAGCGGCGCCGAGACCGGCAGCCAGACCGTCTAAAGACAGGGCAACGGCAAGGGAGACAGCCTCTTTGGGGGAAATGGTTTTTGAGTGGTCGGTGTCTGCACACTCGGGATTGGCGTAAAGGCTTAGAACAAAGCGAAAATTGCAGAAGGAAAATTTTATATTGCTGCTGATAGCCCCATACTTCTGAATCAGGGATTTGGTGATGCCATCCAAAAGCTTTGTCATGCCCAAAAGAAAGAGCAGGACAAAGCAGATGGCAGCAGTCGCCTGTCTGGGAATAAAGCCTTTTAAAAATGTGCCGATGAGCAGCGCGGCGCCAATGCTCAAGCTGCATATGGCATCCATCACGAGGACGGAGACAAGGGGAATTTTTATTTTACAGGCTCCATAAGAGAAACCCGCGACAAAAGCGTCAAGAGACAGCGCGAGGGCAATAAAGAGCGCTTCCCAAAATAAGATTGTGGTATGCAAGGTAATCTCGCCTTTTGGGGTTTTATTGCATAATATTCCGCAGGGAGGGATTTTGTTCTACATGAGCGGGGAGTAGTGATACCGAAGTCGAGTTATGCCTGTTTAAGGATGCGAGTGGTTGTCTTGCGGCAAGTGACGCCGTCCGCCAAGCATATGCCTGTTCAGACGCGCTCTCGCTCGGATAAAAACGCAGCGGTACTAGGCTCGAAAGGACCTCGCCAAGTGCCGGCGTTTTTATACGGTCTGAACAGGCATATGCTTGGCGGACGGCTGAACGCGCGGAAAGGCACTAGCGTCTCTGGCAGACTTTTGGGTAAAAAAGCGGTATGCAGCTTGAACCATAACTGGTTTTGTTACATTTACTCCAGTGTCCTTTACTCAGCGAGTATGCGAAACTGCTATCGGCTATGGCAACAGCCCATACAGCACCCTATTCCCGAAGGCGCCCATTAAGAAACGTCAGTGCTTGGCGAGGTACTTTCGAGCCTAGCACTGCTACGTTTCTTGCTGAGCGAGAGCGCGGCGACGCGGGAATAGGGTGCTGTATGGGCGTGACTCGCCGCAACCCCTATTTTTCTAATTACAGTTGACAAATTAACAATTTTTGATATAATCAGACATATAACATATGTGGAAATCTATAGGGCTAAAAACATTTAGCTGTCCAAGGCATCTCGCCAACATTTTCACAGAAACTACAATTTAATGTTGGCAGGACGCTGTAACCGTTTCTTTCCTGATCCGCAGCGCCCTGCCGGAAAAGGAGGAAGAATGGGTTATGCAAACAAACCATTAGAGGAACTTGACGTTATGGACGATTTCCTGTTCAGCGCGATTGCCGCTGACAGGGAGGTGGGGGAGGCTTTCTGCAGGAAGCTGCTCTCCGTGCTGCTGGGAAGGAAAATCGGGAAAATCAGGGTCACGGCACAACACACGCTGCCCGCCCCCACGCCGGAATACCGCGGCATCCGCATGGACGTGGAAGTGGAGGAATATGAAGAAGGGCAGGAACAGCCTGCCAATGTCTATGATCTGGAGCCCCACCGGCAGACAGGCATGCACCTGCCGAGGCACAACCGCTTCTATCAGGCAAAGATGGATGCCCGATACATGCAGAGAGGAGAGAATGATTTTTCACGGCTTCCCGACCTGTTTGTCATTACCATCCTGAATTACGACCCTTTCGGCCGTGGCTATATGATGTACACGGTAGAGAACCATTGTATCGAGGTTCCGGATTTAAAGTATGGGGACGGGCTGAAATTCCTGTATTTCTATACGGGAGGGACAAAGGGAGGCAGTGAAGAAATCAGGAACATGCTGCGGTACCTGCAGCACAGCACGGCTGAAAACGCCATGGATACTTCCACAAAGGAACTGCATGATTATGTAAGCAGGGTGAAAA
>CAMWLB010000347.1 GCA_947174985.1 uncultured Lachnospiraceae bacterium
GTCCACAATAATCAGTTCTTCTACAAGGTCTGCTATGGTGTCGAGGCAGCGGGGGAGGAGAGTTTCTTCATTTTTTACTATCATACAAAGGCTAATGGTTATCACTGTTTTTCTCCTGTGCTTCTTTATTGAGATAATTTCCGCCTGATTGATGCCAGTGTTCTTATGCTGACCCGCTTTCGCTCCGAGAAAAACGCAGCGGTACTAGGGCTGCAAAGGACGCAGCCCAAGGACCGGCGTTTTTCAAGGGTCTGCATAAGAACACTGGCATCAATCAGGCTGCCCTTATGCATTTTATCATCTCATTTGTTTCACGTAACGTATATCGGCGGAGAAAGAGGCGCTCTTTAGGGAGAAAAATCCTCTATCTATTAATCCATTTTGTTATCGAGGAATTCGCCGGCTTCGGTGCGGGTTATGCCGAATACTATGGCTAGTTCGCCGCAGAGGTTGTCTTCGGCCATTTTGTAGTAGCGGCTGTCCACTGCGGTTACTTTATGGCCTTTCTCTAATCGGTTCTTTTTTCTGGTTTTCAGGGTTTTCAGCAGTTTTACCAGTTCGTCGCAGCGATTGGACTGCATACATTCCCGATATTGTGCTTCTACTGCTTTTTCGTCTTTTATTGTGATTGCCTGTACCTGCGGGATGGAATCAATCAGCAGATTCGCTTCTTCTCTTGAAAGAATCCGCCGCATGGAGGAGTGCAGAGCATCCACAGGCACATACACGGTAGAGCTCTCCGAATAGACCGGTTTTAAAATATAATATTTCCGGTTTTTATCCACACCGCTCATGCTGAGCGTCGTAATCTCTTTAATCTGGCAGACACCATTATTTCCACAAACTACATATTCACCTATTTCAAACATACTGACAACGCCTCCTTATGTATTAATAATAACAAATCCAGCGCGTAAATGTCAGTCTTTTTTTGAATATGATTGAAATTTTGTAAAATTTGCATATGTTATATGCGATGGAAATTGTGCAATTTTTAGTAGTCTGTCACTCGCGATATCTGCCTGCCTTCCTGATTTATATAATAGTTTTCCCGATAAATCAATTCTGAAACCGGAACAAGAGAAAAATTTTTTTCTTTCAGTTCTGTAATCAGCATATCCAATGCCTCTGCCGTAAATTTGGTTCCACAGTGCAAAAGCAGGATACTTCCATTTCCCAGATGGGAATCCTCCATCACTGTAGTGACAATGGCTTCCGCGCCGTAATCCTTCCAGTCCTTGCTGTCCACATCCCATTGTATCACATAATAGCCACAACTCTCTGCTATCTCCATCGTCTCGTTGTCATAATCGCCGTGGGGCGCCCTAAACAGGCGCATTTCATAGCCTGTCAGTTCCTTCACCTTGTCGTGTGTAAGCATAATCTCATCTTCTTTTTCTGTATCTGTCAGCCTGCTCATGTACAGGTGATTTTCCCCGTGGTTTCCCAAATCATGTCCCGCCGCAAGAATTGCTTTTGTCTCCTCAGGGTAAGCTTCCACCCACTCTCCGGTCACAAAAAAAGTGACATGAACCTCCTGTTCCCGCAGAACTTTTAAAATTTCCTCTATATCGCTGTTTCCCCAAGCTGTCTCAAGTGTTAGTGCAAGCTTGGGCTCTCCGGTCTCCACACTATAAATAGGCAGTTTTCTGTCTCCTACATTTGCATTCGTCAAAATTCTCACCGGATACCGGTAGAGAAACCCTCCCCATAACAATAGTATGCCCAACAAAAAAATTCCAAGTCCAATAGCTTTTCCATTTATCGGACCTGGAATTCTCTTTTTCTCTGTTTCAATTTTATGTATCAATATCAAATGGTCTAATGCCTTATCAAGCTGCTGCCTCATGTATGACACCTGCCGCTTTTTTATCACCATATGCCCGCAAATGTCCAAATATACCGCTATTTACACATCCAGAAGCTCCTCAAATTCCTCTACCGGCATGGGTCTGTAGTAGTAGAAGCCTTGTGCATTTTTACAGCCACATTCTATCAGGAAATCCTGTTGCTCCTGGTCCTCCACTCCCTCCACAATCACGTCCATGTCCAGTTCTTTTAACATGTTAATGGTATTTTTGACTACAATCCTGCTCTTGTCATTCTGTATATCATCCATAAAACCTTTATCGATTTTTATTTCATCTACCGGCTGGTTTTTTAACATGGTCATAGTGGAGTAACCGGTGCCAAAATCGTCCATGGACAGGGTAAAGCCCTGTGTCTTCAGATATCTCAGATTGTCGTACATAATATCTGCTGCTTCCAGGAAACCACTTTCCGTCAACTCCAACGGTACTAATTTGGGCGGCACCTGATACTCGTCCTTCATTCTGACAAGGTTTTCTTTGAAGGAACTGTCATACACATGCAGGCGGGAAATATTGATGGAAATGGGAACCACCTTTTTGCCATGCTTCAGTCGGTTTCCTACAAACTTGAAAACTTCGTTCCATACATGAATGTCCACATTGATGATAAATCCATTTTTTTCCAGAACCGGAATAAACTGACCGGGTCCTATGATGCCATTGACAGGATGATGCCATCTGACAAGCGCCTCTCCGCCAATGATCTCTCCATTTTCCATATTAACCTTGGGCTGGATAAAAAGCCTGAACTGCCCCGTCTCCAACGCCTTCACCATGTCGTTTTCTATCTGCTTTTCCAGCAGCATGGTCTGGCGCATATCCTCATTAAAAAAGGCATAATCAGCATAGAACTTGCCCTTGATGGTCTTCATCGCCATGGTCGCGTAATCCCGCATCAGACTAACAGGCATTTGGCTGTCCGTCGCTACACAGATGCCAAAGGACGGAAGCACCTTGCAGGGAATTTTAAACTCGCTGATTCGCTGCTTTATTTGTTTGATTTTCTCCAGCAAATCGCTGTCCTTCTGGAAAGGCGTCAGCATACCAAAGATATCCGCCCTAAAATGCGAAAGCACCACATGCTCGCCGTTAAGCTCCCTAAAAGCCTCTGCAACACACTTTAAAAGCTCGTCCCCCACAGCCCATCCGCAAAATTCATTGACAGACTTAAAGTTGGCGATATCCATCACAATCAGAGCAAAACGCAGCTCCGGATTCTCCCGCATCTCCTCTGCCGCCTTGTACTGAAAAGCACGCAGATTATAGAGCCCTGTCATAAAGGCACGGTTGCTCTCTAAATTGTTTTCCGCCATTTTCCGCAAGGAATAGAGATACAGATACGACTTCTCCTCCTCTGTAACCTGCGGATAAATTTCATAATTTTGCAAATAACCTTTTTCTTCCATAATCAATCACCACACAATACATTTTACAAACCCTGCTCCCCGATTATCAGAAACGTCCCCGCGTATTTCCCCTTTGTCGTCCTACTTCATTTTATATTCCTATTATAACTCTTCTTGCTTATTCTTTCCACTATTTACTTCAAATTTTTGTAATTTTTAATTACAAAATAAAAAGGGCTTTTAAATCCTTTT
>CAMWLB010000348.1 GCA_947174985.1 uncultured Lachnospiraceae bacterium
CATACCAAATTCGACTTAGTCTCGTGGCCTCGGAGATGTGTATTAGAGTCAGTATATTGTCTTTTTCTTCATCATTGCAAAATGATTATATTCTTTTTATGTTTCTTTCTTCTTTTAGCAATACATAAAAAGAATCCTTATCCATTTTATCTATCCGCTCAAAATTATCTTTGTATTTCTGTTTTAAGAATTCCGCTCTTTTTCTAATTTTGTTTTTTAATGTTCTTTTCTCTATTTTTCGCTTAATTAGACTGCTGCCACTCTCCAGAGGTATTGCGACAATAGTACTTATAACAGCACTTGTTATGTCTGCTAATACATTCAATCCTTCCAGCATGCTGCGTTCTCCTTTGTTATCAGATATTTATCCAAACTTCAACCTTTCTCTAAATATCATCCTAAAAACTTCCCATTTCCTCACTTCAAAACCATAAAAAGAGGAGTCCACCGGCCTTCCAGTGAACTCCTCCAAGCTCAAACCCCCCGATTTTAAGCTATTCCCTATTCTTTTTTATTATAGCCTCTAAAAGAACTATTTGTTATTCAACGCCGCCTGCGCTGCTGCCAGTCTCGCGATAGGAACACGGAACGGTGAGCAGGATACGTAGTTCAAGCCTACCTTGTGGCAGAATTCTACGGAAGAAGGATCTCCGCCGTGCTCGCCACAGATACCAAGCTTGAGGTCAGGACGGGTCTTGCGGCCTTTTTCTGCTGCCATCTGTACCAACTGTCCAACGCCGGTCTGATCCAGTCTTGCAAACGGATCGGACTCGTAAATCTTAGCCTGATAGTAGGAATCTAAGAACTTGCCTGCGTCGTCACGAGAGAAGCCGAAGGTCATCTGTGTCAGGTCGTTGGTACCGAAGGAGAAGAACTCAGCTTCTTCTGCGATAGCGTCCGCGGTCAGTGCTGCACGAGGAATCTCAATCATGGTACCGATGTGGTACTGGATATCGGAATTCTTCTCTTCCTTCACTTTGTTTGCGGTCTCCACAACAACGTCCTTTACATACTTCAACTCTTTCTTCTCGCCTACAAGCGGAATCATGATTTCAGGAACAATGTCATAGCCTTTTTCAGCCTTTACTTCGATAGCTGCTTCCATAACGGCTCTGGTCTGCATTCTTGCAATTTCAGGATAGGTAACTGCAAGACGGCATCCTCTGTGACCCATCATCGGGTTGAACTCATGAAGTGCGTCGCATTTTGCCTTAACCTCTGCAACCGTCAGGCCCATATCCTCAGCCAGTGCCTTGATATCAGCTTCCTCGGTAGGAACGAACTCATGAAGAGGCGGATCCAGATAACGAACTGTCATTGGTCTGCCCTCCAAAGCTTCGTACATAGCCTTGAAGTCTGCCTTCTGGAATTCACCGATAGCCTTCAGCGCTTCTTCTCTCTGCTCAACAGTATCGGAAAGAATCATTCTTCTGAACTTCGGAATTCTGTCCTCACCAAAGAACATATGCTCTGTACGGCAGAGACCAATGCCTTCTGCACCGAGCTTAACTGCATTTAAGGTATCTGCAGGGGTATCTGCATTGGTACGTACCTTCAAAGTTCTGAACTGGTCAGCCCATGCCATGATACGTCCGAAGTTACCGCCTACGGAAGCTTCCTCAGTCTTGATGTCGCCCTTGTAAATCTTACCTGTTGTACCATCCAGAGAAATGTAATCGCCTTCATGGAAGGTATATCCGCCAAGTTCAAATACCTTTGCTTCTTCGTCAATCTTGATGTCGCCGCATCCGGATACACAGCAGGTACCCATACCACGTGCAACAACTGCTGCATGAGAGGTCATACCACCGCGAACGGTCAGGATGCCTTCTGCTGCATGCATACCTTCGATATCTTCAGGAGAGGTCTCCAGACGAACCAGAATAACTCTTTCGCCACGGCCGCCCTTGCCTGCTGCCTTCGCTTCATCAGCGGTAAAGTAAACCTTACCTGCTGCAGCGCCCGGAGATGCGGGAAGTGCAGAACCGATTACCTCGCCAGCCTTTAATGCTGCTGCGTTGAAGGTAGGATGTAACAACTGGTCAAGAGACTTTGCCTCGATACGGCATACAGCCTCTTCCGGTGTAATCTTGCCTTCGTCAACCAAATCACATGCAATATTGATAGCCGCAGGAGCGGTTCTCTTTCCATTTCTTGTCTGCAGGAAGTACAGCTTGCCCTCTTCAATGGTAAACTCCATATCCTGCATGTCACGGTAATGGTTCTCCAGCTTCATGGCAAGTTCCATAAACTGCTTGTAGCAGTCCGGCAGATCCTTCTCAAGCTGGGTAATAGGCTGCGGTGTACGAACACCTGCAACAACGTCTTCACCCTGTGCATTAATCAGATACTCACCGAAGATACCCTTCTCACCGGTGGACGGATTACGGGTAAATGCAACACCTGTACCTGAGGTGTCACCCTTGTTACCAAATACCATGCACTGTACGTTTACAGCGGTACCCCAATCGCCCGGGATATCATTCATACGTCTGTATACGATAGCACGAGGGTTGTCCCATGAACGGAAAACTGCTTTTACAGCGCCCATAAGCTGCTCTCTGGGATCTTGAGGGAATTCCTGTCCCTTCATCTGCTCTTTATAAACAGCTTTGAACTTCTCTGCCAGATTCTTTAAATCATTTGCATCAAGCTCAGTGTCATAGGTAACGCCCTTTTCTTCCTTTACCTCATCGATAATCTTCTCAAAAAAGGACTTCGGAACCTCCATTACAACGTCGGAATACATCTGAATGAAACGACGATAGGAGTCGTATGCGAATCTGGGATTGCCGGTCTTCTTTGCGAAGCCTTCAACCGCAACGTCATTTAAACCGAGGTTTAAGATAGTATCCATCATACCGGGCATGGAAGCTCTCGCGCCGGAACGAACCGATACCAGCAGCGGGTCTTCGTTATCACCGAATTTCTTGCCCATAAGCTCTTCCAATTCTGCAAGATTCTGGAAAATCTGCTCCTGAATCTCTTCTGAAATCGTTTCACCCTGCTTGTAATAATCCGTACAAGCCTCTGTGGTTACGGTGAAGCCCTGCGGAATGGGAAGGCCTAAGTTGGTCATCTCTGCCAGGTTAGCGCCCTTGCCACCGAGCAGGTTTCTCATGTCCGCACTGCCCTCTTTGAATTTGTACACCCATTTGTTCATGTGTTTTGTCTCCCTTTTCATAGATTGGTTTATAAAACAATACAAGAAAGCCGGAAATCACCCCAGATTTCCAAACTTAATCCGCATCTATTGTAACAATCTGCCAAAAAAATATCAACTAATTTATATCATTTCTTTAATCGCAATTCAACTTTTGTATATTATATCCAAAACTTTCCTTTTATTTCATGCATTTTATCCAAAAATGTAAGCGATTACATGTTTATTATTCACTCTTCTCCCTTATATGTTTTGAGACGCTCATTCATAAGCTCCGCTGTATGCGCCGCCCGCTTCCA
>CAMWLB010000349.1 GCA_947174985.1 uncultured Lachnospiraceae bacterium
CCTAAATACTCTGCAACCTCCTCTTGCGTAAGATTTTTTAAAATACGGTATTTCTTTAAGTTTTCCGGTAAATATAACATAGCGCGCCTCCTAATGATTTATGATAATAAAATCATATCATGCGCAGCTGCAAATTCAATAACGCAATAGTTGTCTTAAACTCAACCGTATCCATATGGAATTTGGAAATTACAAAACACCTCTTCATACAAACAGGGACTGGACAATATAGACAAAATAAGGGCGACTTGCCACTGCTTCGGAGCCCGTTTTTGTCTATATTGTCCAGTCCCGTCCCTTGGAATAGATATTTTGCAATCGCCAATCAGACATTAAATCGGAACAAAATCACATCTCCATCCTTCACAACGTAATCCTTGCCTTCCATGCCGACCAGTCCTTTTTCTCTTGCCGCTGCAAGGGAGCCCTGCTCCAAAAGATCTTTATAGTTTACAACCTCCGCTTTGATAAAGCCCCTTTCAAAATCCGTGTGGATTTTGCCCGCGGCCTGCGGCGCCTTTGTCCCCACTTTGATGGTCCATGCCCGCGTCTCGTCCTCGCCGGCTGTCAGGTAACTGATAAGCCCGAGCAGACGGTAGCTTGCCTTAATCAGCTTCTCCAGTCCCGACTCCGAAAGCCCCATGTCCTCTAAAAACATTGCCTTTTCGTCGTCCTCCAGCTCGGCAATCTCCTGCTCTATCTGTGCACAGATAACAAAGACCTCGCTGTCCTCGCCCTCCGCAAACTTCCTGACCGCAGCCACGCCGTCATTGCCGGCGCCATCATCCGCAAGCTCGTCCTCCGCCACATTCGCCGCGTAGATAACAGGCTTATAGGTCAGCAAATTGTAGCCTTTAAACAGCTCCGCCTCGTCCTCGTCCTCCACAACAAGGCTCTTCGCCATTCTGCCGCTCTCCAAATGCGCTTTGATTCTCTCTAAAAGCTCCTGCTCCTTCGCAAGGGCCTTATCCATCCGTGCACCCTTTGACACCTTGGCAATCCTTCTCTCCAGTATTTCCAAATCAGAAAAAATAAGCTCCAGATTGATGGTCTCGATATCCCTAAGAGGATTTACACTCCCATCTACATGCACTACGTTCGGATCCTCAAAGCAGCGCACCACATGGACAATGGCGTCCACTTCCCTGATATTGCTGAGGAACTGATTGCCCAGCCCTTCCCCTTTGGAAGCGCCTTTTACAAGCCCCGCAATATCCACAAACTCAATCACCGCCGGCGTCACCTTTTTGGAATGATACATATCGCCGAGCAGCTTCAGACGCTCGTCCGGCACTGCAACAATGCCGACATTGGGATCTATGGTACAGAACGGGTAATTTGCCGACTCCGCCCCCGCCTTTGTCAGTGAATTAAACAGGGTGCTCTTTCCCACGTTCGGCAGTCCTACGATTCCTAATTTCATCTTTATCTATATCCTCCTTAAAAACCTTGATTTTATGCTGTTCCTAATAAGTTCCTTTTTCTTACCGCACCAATTCCGCACCAATTTGGCATTAAAATATGTAATATTTCATGGTGTTTCATATGGCACGGTACAATTCAAATTGGCGGACAGCCTGTGTCAGAGAATCATCGGTAACATGCACATAACGATCCATAGTGGTCTTAATGCTTGCATGTCCAAGCAGCTGCTGAAGCACTTTAGGCTGCATCCCTGCTTCGACTGCACGGGTAGCATATGTATGCCGAAGAGCGTGCATACAAAACCTCCCGATTCCCGCCTCATCACATAACTTATACAGGTGTGTATCATATGAACTGTTTTTTGCCGGCTCTCCTGTACGGAAATTCACAAAAACCAAATCCTTCATAATAAGGCATTTTGTTTCACCAGTCCGCCGATCTACATATTCCAGAACATTTAATAATGTTTCTGCTTCCTTTCTGGAATTACGCTCTTCATAACAATCCTTGAGTATCTGGTATGCTTTATCCGTCAATGGGATAGTGCGGTAACTATGGGAAGTCTTTGGCGGTCCCGCCCTCCATATGTGCGTCTGATGTCTGTATTCCAATGTCTTACTGACAGTCAGGTTATGCTTCTTCCAATCAATGGAATCCCATGTAAGCCCAATCATTTCTGATGTCCGAAGACCTGTTTCCAGCAATAGAACATACTGACGATAATTATGTGAGCGTTTGGCGACTTCAAGGAACTTGTTCTGTTCATCTACTGTAAGAAAATGAATATCACTTACAGCACGGACAGGTTTTGTATATCTCACACCATCCATCGGATGCTTTGAGATGATATCATTGCTCACAGCCGCCCGGAGCATAGTTCCCATTGCGATGTAAGTCTGCCTGATGGTAGAACCAGCATATTTTGCTTCCATACGATTCAAGATTACCTTACAGTGCATCGGCTTCACATCTGATATCAGCATGCTTCCGATAACAGGCTGAATATTCTGAACATATCGCTCCCTGTAATTACGTCTGGTATTAGGAGCAAGACCACAAACAAGGTTTTCCATCCAGTAATCAAACCATCTGTCCACTGTCACATCAGTTACTACTGCCACTATGTTGTGCTTGTCCTCATACTGTGAATCAGCAAGCCAGTTTCTCGCTTCCGGCAACGTTTCAAAATGTTTTTCGCGACGGCTGCCATCTTTGGCAATATAACGTGCCGAATATTTACCGTCCTTTCTCTGGCAGATGCCCTTTCCACACTCTCTGCCTTTTAAATTTTTTCCCATTTATGAACTCCTTTCCGCAAAGAAAAAGAGTCCAACACAGAAAAATATTATACCATGACGGACTCCCTTTCTTCAACAGTATTTTGAAACAATTATGGTTAGACGGTTATATCGCAGTTTTTTCACTTATGTATTTTTCAAACTCCTTCCGCTTAACCAGTTTTCTTGTTCCTATGTAGAGCACAAAAGGGCATCCAGGCTGTTTAAGCATAGCATCAATTTTGTTAATGCCAATATTGCTATACTCAGCTGCCTCGCGAATTGTCAAAGCCATCTTCTGGTAAATTGGAATCCGTTCGGAGCTACCCATGTCATCACATAATATATCTCTTCCATTTTCGTCCATTGTCATTACAGTCACTCCTTTATATCATTTTTTACTATTACTTTTACATCTATACACAATTTTAATCACGCCACAAATCTCTATTAAAGAAGATATATTATACCTTCAGGAAACTGCCTTTTCCCCAGACTCATTTCCTGCGCCGGAGTTCCGCCGCGTATTTTCAGGTTGCCGCTATGCGGCATTTCATCTACAGGTGCGCTCCTTTTCCTATCATCGCACACTGTCTGTAGATCCTGTATAACTGTCTGGAAGGCTATGAAGTTTTCAAGGTGCAAAAAAGGTATATGGACTTCAGTTTCCTGAAAAATTGTCCATATACCTAATAAATAAGCTTTTATTTTTAAAAATCTTCACTGATTAATATTTTTATTTGCAAGATCCCCTAA
>CAMWLB010000350.1 GCA_947174985.1 uncultured Lachnospiraceae bacterium
AAAGCAGGCGGTCGAGTTTGCGCCGGAAACAGATTTTAAAGTGGTTGACGTCGCAGGAGGCGTAAGCATCACAGGGTATTTAGGAGACGGCGGGCAGGTCAATATACCGGATACCATCGGTGGTAAGCCTGTTGTGGAAATCGGATTTATGGCTTTTTACAGGGAGGAGTTGACAGGTGTTACAATACCCGACACAGTTGTCAGGATTGATGAAGCAGCCTTTAGCAACACTTTGTTGGTAAGTGTTGAAGTTCCGGACAGTGTGACGGAAATGGAGCAAGCCGTGTTTATGAATTGCACGGAACTGGAAAGTATAACATTTCCTGCCAATATTACGCAAATTGCAAACAATATGATACAGGGCTGTGAAAAGCTGACAAGTATCGAAATTCCTGATGGCGTGACGCAGATTGGTCAGTTTGCTTTCAGCGGATGCACAGGGATATCGAATATAACACTTCCGGATAATGTGCGCCAGATTCATAAATGGACTTTTTATGATTGCATTGATATTACTGTTACCTATAATGGAGTTTCTTATACCTATAATGAATTGGAAGATATGTGTAATATCATTAATGGTGTAACGGCGGCAAATCCTGCATCAGATACGGAATCCGGAGAAACTGCCGAACTAAAGCCGGAGGATATATTCTATGTTTCAGAAGTGGACGGCGGTGTGTGCATCGACGAGGTGGCAGACCCCGGGTATCTGGGCGTGTCCTATGGCTTTGGCAGTGACGGTGTTGTGGAAATTCCGAAGGAAATTGATGGAAAAACTGTGGTGGAAATTGAATATGGCGCTTTTTCAGGCTGTTTTACCGTGACAAGCTTTACGGTTCCCTCCACTGTGAGAAGAATTGGCGGTATGGCTTTCTGGGGATGTGAAAATTTGGAAGAAATTGATTTTCGCTTAGCGGATGTTACAGAGATAGAACAGGGGACTTTTGGCGAATGTACCAGTCTGGCAGAGATTTCTCTTCCTCATCAGCTTATCCGAATCGGGGAGGGTGCTTTTTCCGGCTGCAGCAGTCTGGATAATGTTCTTGTCTGGGATAAGTTGGAAGAGGTTGGAGCCGGTGCTTTTGAAGATTGCAGGAATCTGCGGGTATTCTATTTCACAGAGACTCTGACTAAAATTGAAGAAGCTGCTTTTTTGAACTGTGAAAGCTTAGAGTCAATTTTGCTGCAGGATAATATAGAAGAAGTGGGTGCAGAAGCATTTAAAAACTGTGTCAGCGCAAAAACGATTACGCTTCCGGAAGGCATAAGCAGTATTGGTGAGAGTGCGTTTGAGAATTGTACAGGCGTAGATGGGATTATTTTTCCGGGCAGTGTTGCTAAGATAGAAAGAAATACATTCAGGGGCTGTAGTGGATTGGAACATGTTTCTTTTTCTGAAGGCACTATCATAATTGGGGAATCTGCCTTTGAAAATTGTGAGAATTTAGGTAGAGTGCTGCTTCCGGAAGGTCTGACTGAAATAGAAAAAAATGCTTTTGCAGGCTGCACAAGTCTGAGTCTTGTCAAAATACCGGACAGTGTTACTAAAATAGCAGAGGATGCTTTTGACGGCTGTGAAAGCCTTATGATTTCTTATAATGATGATTTTTATGATTATGATGACTTGGATGCCTTATATGAAATGATAAACAACCAATAACAAAATTTATTATGATGGAGGAAAAAGTGTTGAAAGCAAGGGATGTGTATTTGAAGACAATGAAATTTGTCTGGCTGAAACTGGCGCTGGGAAGTGCGATATTTCTTTTTGCGCTGCTGACCATGTTTCTTTTTTGGTGGCTAGGAAGCCTTGGCGGGGGCAATGGTATCGTAATGGCGCTGACAATCTGGCTGATTCTGGTGTGCGCTGTGTACGGGATTGTGCAGCGTTATGTGGGCTATATGATAAAAGCGGGGCATGTGGCGATGGTGACGACGGCAGTGACCACGGGAACTTTGCCGGAAAATCAGTTTGAGGCGGCAAAGAGTATGGTAAAAGAGCGTTTTTTGACGTCAAATGTTTACTTTGCGGTTGACCGGCTGGTGAGCGGCGCGGTCAGCCAGCTCCAGAAAGGGCTTCAGAAGGTGGAGGACCTGCTGGGCAAAATTCCGGGTGTATCATTCCTTGTGTCTTTTGCGCAGGTGTTTGTCCATATCGCGTTGAACTACATTGATGAGTGCTGCCTTGGCTATACCTTCTTACATAGGGAGCAGTCCGCGTTCAAGAGCGCGGCTGACGGAGTTGTCATTTATTTTCAGAATTGGAAGACACTTTTGAAAAATGCGGCGGTAACGACCTTGATAGTGATGGGCGTATCTCTTTTGGCGTGGCTTCTGCCGTTCCTGATTTTTGCAGGTATTTTTGCGTTACTGCATATACACTGGATTTTTGCCTTCGTGCTTGCCCTGATGGTGGCGGCTGTTATCAAGAGCGCTTTTGTGGACAGTTATATGATGGTAAAGATGATGGTATCTTATATGCAGGTTGCACCCACCACAGAGATTACGTTTGATTTGTATGACAAGCTTTGCAAGCTTTCCGGCAAGTTTAAGAGTCTTTTCGATAAAGGGCAGCAGGAACAGCAGCAATATGGAGGGTGAATGATAAAACGAATTTTTATTGTGACAATCTTATTTGTCGTACTATCATTAGGAGGCACCGGTTGCATACAAAAAGAGCCGACACAACATAATAGAGGGCGGAATAGCAATGATGCCGCATTGGAATATATGGAGCAGAAGTACGGGGAGAAATTTGAGTATGTGGCGCCATGGGGGGACAGTATGACAGGTGACCATGAGCTTATGGTTACCTGTGAAAGTCTGGCAGGTGAGCGTATCATTGTAAAGATCGATGACTATAAAACTGAGAACAGAGTATTTCATGACAATTATGTTGCGGTGAAGTATTATGAGGAGACTGTAGGATTTCTGCGTCAGTGTACGAATGAAGTCTTTGGGGATTCAAAGGTTTTTTATAGTGTGGCAAGAAGTGCGTTATCGCCCGAACTTCCGGCAGATGCTTCCTTCGAAGAATATTTTGCGGATGAGAAGTGCGTTATATCAGCTTACATCGCTGTAAAAGAAAGTGACTTTACGTCAGAGGAACAGGCTGTAGATGTGATGGAGACCATATTTTCAGCTTGTGGGGCAGAGTATATCGGTATCTCGCTGGTGGTGGTGGATGATGACGAATATGAATTTCTGGACGAAGACACACTTGAGAAAAAAATAGTTCAGGGTCAGTTTGTGCATTGTGCAAGGCTGACGAGACAAAAGGACGGTAGTGAAACGCTTGATTGGCTTAAGGAGGGCGTCCCCTTAATTTCTAACTATTGATCAATAGGGAAAGAAAATGATTGCGTGTCTATTTCGTTTCCATTATAATTGAAATTGGTAAAAGTTTTCAATTTATGAGAAAAGGAGAGGCAGCA
>CAMWLB010000351.1 GCA_947174985.1 uncultured Lachnospiraceae bacterium
AAGCGTAGAAAATTAATATTCTTTTTATAACTGCTGTATTGACATTGCATTTAGTGGTGAATATAATCAAGACATAAAACCGACCGGTCGGTCATATTTTCCGCGGTTCCGAAAACGGGATATAGGGAGATGTACGGCCGGTATTCTATTGAAAAAGAAACAGGAGAGGATGGACAGATGATATCCAGATTCAGTGTAAAAAAACCGTATACCGTATTGGTGGGCGTAGTGCTTGCCCTTGTGCTGGGCGTGGTGTCCTTTACCAGAATGACGGCGGATTTGCTGCCGAGCATCAGCCTTCCCTATGTCATTGTCATGACAACCTATGTGGGGGCGAGTCCGGAAACAGTGGAAACAGTTGTGACAAAGCCGGTGGAGGCTTCCATGGCTACTGTCAGCAATATTGAAAGTATAAATTCCATATCCAGTGAAAATTATTCCATGGTGATTCTGGAATTTGCGCAGACGGCAGATATGGATTCCGTTTCGCTGGAAATCAGGGAGAAGCTGGACCAGATAAGCGGCTACTGGCAGGACGATCTGATTGGGAACCCGATTATCATGAAACTGAACCCTGACATGATGCCCGTTATGATAGCGGCAGCAGGCTTAGAAGGGAAGAGTGTTGCGGAGGTCAGCCGCTACATACAGGATGTCATTGTCCCCGAACTGGAAAGTATAGAAGGGGTTGCCTCGGTAAGCACCACCGGTCTGATTGAGGAAAACGTCAATGTCATTATCCGGCAGGACAAGGTGGATGAGGTAAATGCGCGGATACGTGCGGCTATCGACTCGCAGCTTGACGAAGCGGGGCAGGAACTCGCAGACGGTAAGGCAGAACTTTACGGCAGCATGGGCGGAGAATTGGATGACAGTGAGGGAATGGCAGCTAAGATAGAGAATGCAAAAAGCCGTCTTAATTCTGCAAAAACGGAACTGGAGGCGTTAAGGGCATCCGCATCAGCAGACCTTACCATGTTAGAACAGATGACGGCAGCGCTTTCGCAGTTAGAAAGTGCTGCGGCGATGGCACAGGGTGCGGCAGGTCAGATGGATACCCTGATTGAAGGCTTGAAGGCGGGTTATGCGGCAGTGGAAAATGCGGCTTTAGCCTATGGTATGGACACTGCGGCAAGACAGGCGGCCATCGGCGCCTTTAAAGAAAATACCATGGTGCAGCTATCGGCGGCAGGTTTGTCTGCTGATACGGTAAACGCCATAAATATGCTGGACTGGAGCACGCAGTTTGGAGCGGATGCCGTATCCGGCAACAGCACAACGGTCTGCGGAATTCTGTATTCCTACAAAGAATCTCTGGAGAGTCTGCCCAGGCAGGCGGAGGAACTTCGGGCAAGCATTGCGGTGAAATCCCTCTGCGCAGTCTACGATGCACAGGCGACGGCGGCGTATATGGAGAGTCTGCGTGGGCAGCTTTCCGCCTACAACAGTAATCTGGCAAAAATAGAGGAGCAGCTTGAGGCGTTGTCTCAGGGAGCATTGGCGCTTGACCAGATAGAAGAAGGCGAACTGCAACTTGAAGAGGCAAGAAAAGAGGCATATGAAAATGCCGATATGGCGCCTGTATTGACAGTGGATACCATTTCGGCACTTCTTACGGCGCAGAATTTTTCCATGCCGGCAGGTTATGTGACAGAGGAGGGAATCTCTTATCTGGTGCGGGTGGGAGACAAACCGCAGACGGCAGAAGAACTGGCGGCACTTCCACTGATGAATCTGCATATGGAAGGGATGGAGACGATTACGCTGGGAGATGTGGCGGATGTTTTTTATACGGATAATTCTGACGAAGTATACGCCAATATAAATGGCAGCGTCGGCGTTATGCTTTCCGTGCAGAAGCAGACGGGATATTCAACGGGAGAGGTTTCGGATATGCTGCTTGCGCGTTTTGATGAACTGATGGCAGAAAATCCTGATTTGCATATGACAGCGCTGATGGACCAGGGCATTTATATTGATCTTGTCATGGATACCATTATCAACAATGTGATTTTGGGTGCGCTGCTTGCCATCTTAATCCTGATTCTTTTCTTAAAGGATTTGCGTCCTACCATGGTGGTGGCTTTTTCCATTCCCATCAGCCTTGTGACGGCGATTGTATGTATGTATTTCAGCGGCGTTACCTTAAACATTATTTCCCTCTCCGGACTGGCGCTGGGAATCGGTATGCTTGTGGACAACTCCATTGTTGTCATTGAAAATATATACAGAATGAGAGGCGAAGGAAGAAGTATGCGGGAAGCCGCGACAGAAGGGGCAAGGGAAGTTGCCGGTGCGATTATGGCTTCCACTCTTACGACAATCTGTGTCTTTGCGCCGATTGTATTCACGGAGGGAATCACCAGACAGCTCTTTGTAGACATGGGGCTGACGATTGCCTACTCCCTGCTGGCGAGTCTTCTCATTGCGCTGACGGTGGTGCCCGCTATGGCATCAAAGATTATGACAAAAACCAAAGAGCAGAAGGAAGGAAAGCTGTTCGGCGGTCTTGTGAAGGGCTATGAAAAGCTTTTGCGGGTGTCCTTAAAAGGAAAACCGGTGGTGCTGCTGCTTGTGGTTGCCCTGCTTGTGGGAAGTGCGCTGGCGGCTGTATCCAACGGTACGGCGTTTATGTCGGATATGGACAGCACACAGCTTACGGTTTCTGTTGCGCTGGGTGAGGAAGCGACGCTTGCGGAGACGGCGGAGGTTACCGACGAAGTAGTGAGGCGTATCATGGAACTGCCTGATGTTCTGGATGTCGGCGCCATGTCAAGCGCTTCCACTATGACGCTGCTGACCGGAGGGGCCGGAAGCAGCAATTCCGCGTCCATTTATGTCACCACGACGGAAAAGAAAACCATGACCAGCGAAGAACTGGGTGCGTTGATTGTAGAGAAAACATCGGATTTGCAGGCGGAAATTACCGTAGATGCATCCAGCATGGATATGTCTGCGCTGGGAGGCAGCGGTATCACCATTCGGGTGGAGGGTAGAGAGCTTGACCGCATACAGGAAATTGCAGGTGAGATTGCAGGACTTGTGGCGGAAGTGGAGGGTACCACGGAGGTATCCGACGGCATGGAAGAGAGCGGCGAGGAGCTGCGCGTCACCGTGGACAAAGAAGCGGCGATGGCGTATGGTCTGACGGTTGCACAGATTTTTGCGCAGATTTCCGACAGGCTGGCTGAAAACGGAGCCGCCACGACGCTTGCCGCTTCCGACAAGGATTATGGCGTTTATGTACTGGATGAAGAAAATGAGGCGCTTACCAGAGAATTGCTGCAGGATATGCTGATAGAAGGAACCGATGCGCAGGGAACATGTAAAGTAAAGCTTTCCGAGATAGCGGCATTTGAAATGCGGGAAAGCTTAAGTTCCATCCGTCGTGCTGACCAGACGCGTTATATTGCGGTGTCTGCACAGATAGCCGAAGG
>CAMWLB010000352.1 GCA_947174985.1 uncultured Lachnospiraceae bacterium
TCGAGCAGGAAATCTGGGCAAGGCTCATACTTTATAACTTCTGCATGGCAGTAACGTCAGATATCGGAAAGAAGAAAAAAACTGCCAGGTATCTGTATAAACCAAATATAGCGAATGCCATCCATGTCTGCCGCAGGTTTTTAAAGAAACTTACTGATGAGTCCCCGCCGAATGTTGAACAGCTGATTTCAGGGGAACTGTCCCCTGTTCGTGCGGAACGAAACAGTCCCCGAAAGCAACCGGTCATAAAACCCCGGAAATTCAATTACCGGGTATATTAAAGACCCTTATAATACAGCTGATATTCAGACAGATTTCAATCTGTCTTGTCAATATGCCTGAAAATATTTTAATATAAAGGATAAAATGCTTCCAAAGCAAAAGTTAGGATTTTTATTTGATTTTCAAGGTACGAGAACACTTAACTTAATGACATTGTATCCGAGCGGGAGCGCGTCTGAACAGACCTGCCACTCCGATGTCGGCGTGACTCGCCGCAAGATGCCCTCCACGCCTTGCAAAGTGAAACTTGCTCTTGCATGTGGCGGGAATAACGGGTATAATTTTCACGAAAGAAAACAACTTATATAAAAGCAGAACAGCATAAACGAAACGGAGGAAAATAAATGAGCAAGAAAACCACGGTACTGATGATACTGGACGGCTACGGGCTGAATGACAAAATAGAAGGAAACGCGGTGGCGGAAGCAAAAACACCCGTTATGGATTCCCTGATGAAGGAATATCCTTTTGTGAGAGGCAACGCAAGCGGCATGGCGGTAGGACTTCCGGAGGGACAGATGGGCAACTCCGAGGTGGGACACCTCAATATGGGTGCAGGGCGCATCGTATATCAGGAGCTGACCCGTATCACCAAAGAGATAGAGGACGGCACTTTCTTTGAAAATCCGGCACTGAAAAAGGCAATGGAAAACTGCAAGGCAAATGACAGCGCACTGCACTGCATGGGGCTTTTGTCGGATGGCGGCGTGCACAGCCACAACACCCATCTGTACGGGCTTTTGGAGATGGCAAAAAGAAATGGACTGGAAAAGGTTTATGTACACTGCTTTTTAGACGGCAGGGACACACCGCCTGCAAGCGGAAAGAGCTATGCAGTGGCTTTGACGGAGGAAATGGAAAAAATCGGTGTGGGCAGGATTGCCTCTGTCATGGGCAGATATTATGCGATGGACAGGGACAACAATTACGACAGGGTTAAAGCTGCCTATGACGCCATGACAAAGGGAGAAGGCGAGACGGCAGCATGCGGCGTTTGCGGGATTCAAAATTCCTACGACAACGGTGTGACGGATGAATTTGTAAAGCCCACCGTGGTAGTGGAGGATGGAAAACCTATCGGCGTTGTGCAGGATGGGGACTCCGTGGTGTTCTTTAATTTCCGTCCCGACAGAGCAAGGGAAATCACCCGCAGCTTCTGCGACGAAGATTTTACCCGCTTTGAGAGAGGAGCAAGAAAGGATATTGTTTTTGTATGCTTCTCCGACTATGACCCCACGATTGAAAATAAAGAGGTTGCATTCCATAAAATTGCCGTGACCAATACCTTCGGCGAGTGGCTTGCGGCGCAGGGCATGACGCAGGCGCGTATCGCGGAGACGGAAAAATATGCACATGTAACATTTTTCTTTAACGGCGGCGTGGAGGAGCCGAACGAGGGAGAGGACAGGATTCTGGTGAATTCCCCCAAGGTGGCTACCTACGATTTGAAACCGGAAATGAGCGCATATGAAGTGTGCGATAAACTGACAGAAGCAATCAGAAGCGGTAATTATGATGTGGTTATCATTAATTTTGCAAATCCCGACATGGTAGGACATACGGGCGTGGAAGCAGCGGCTATCAAGGCCGTTGAGGCTGTGGACGAGTGTGTTGGCAAGGCTGTGGAAGCAGTGAAGGAAAACGGCGGCGCGCTCTTTATCTGTGCAGACCACGGCAATGCGGAGCAGCTTGTGGACTATGAGACCGGCGAGCCGTTTACGGCGCATACAACCAATCAGGTACCCTTCATTTTAGTCAACTACGATGAAGCGTACACCTTGCGCGAGGGCGGCTGTCTGGCGGACATCGTGCCCACCCTGATTCAGATTATGGGCAAGGAGCAGCCGGCGGAGATGACGGGCAAATCGCTGCTTATCAAAAAGTAAACAGAAAAATCCAATCCAATTACAAATATTTTAAAAATATCGTGGCATACTGACTGTAAATGCCTGCGTTTTTGCAGGCAAAAAGGAGGTATGCCATGAGTGCGTATATGAAAATTGTAAAGGTACATGGGCGGGAGATACTGGATTCCAGAGGTAATCCCACCATTGAGGCGGAGGTTACGGTACAGGACAGCGTGACGGGGCAGGTCTTTACGGGAAGTGCGGCGGTACCGTCGGGTGCAAGCACGGGACGGTTCGAGGCGGTGGAACTCAGGGACGCGGAGCCGCGTTATTTTGGGCTTGGCGTCAGAAAAGCGGCGGAAAATATCAACAGCAAAATCGAGCCGCTCCTGCTGGGACAGAATGTGCTGGAACAGATGGAAATAGACAGGATTTTAATTGAGGCAGACGGCACCGACAACAAGGCAAATCTCGGTGCGAATGCCACACTGGGTGTGTCTTTGGCGTGCGCGAGGGCGGCGGCGGCAGCGCTTCAGATGCCATTGTACCGTTATCTGGGTGGGATTCATCCGCACCTTATGCCCATTCCCATGATGAATATTTTAAACGGCGGAAAGCATGCGGCGAACACGGTGGATTTTCAGGAATTTATGATTATGCCGGTCAAGGCGGATTCCTTTAGGGAAGCGCTTCGAATCTGCGCGGAGGTCTACCACAATTTAAAGAAAATACTGCAGGAAAAGGGGCTGTCCACGGGCGTGGGAGACGAGGGTGGATTTGCGCCGGATTTGCCGGACGCGGATGCGGTGCTTTCCCTGATTGTGCAGGCGGTGGAAGCGGCAGGCTATGCGCCCGGCGAGGATATCCGCATAGCCCTCGATGTGGCGAGCAGCGAGTTGTACAGCGAAAAGACGGGCATGTATCATTTCCCCGGAGAGAGCAGGCTTAAGGGTCAGGAGGTTGTCAGAGATACGGCGGAGATGATTTCCTACTACGAGGAGCTCTGTGCCAAATACCCCATCGTATCCATAGAGGACGGTCTGGCGGAGGACGACTGGGAGGGCTTTAAACAGCTTACGGAAAGGCTGGGGGACAGAATCCAGCTTGTGGGCGACGACCTTTTTGTGACCAATGTAAAAAGGCTGGACGCGGGTATCAAGCTGCAGGTGGCAAACGCCATACTGGTAAAGGTCAACCAGATTGGCACGTTGACGGAAGCGTTTGCCGCGGTGGAGCTGGCGCGGACAAACGGCTACAAGGCAGTGATTTCCCACCGCTCAGGGGAGACGGAGGAC